>JBBRHT010000096.1:0-7539 GCA_038222295.1 Lysobacterales bacterium | reverse complement strand
GTCGTCGTCAGCTATGCATTCACTGGCTTCTACCGGCCCGTGGACAACTTGCCCACGACCAACGTGGTCAAGGCCGGGAGCGCGGTGCCGGTGAAGTTCAGCCTCGGTGGCAACCAGGGCCTCAACATCTTCGCCAGCGGTTATCCAGCGTCGGTCAGCACGTCCTGCGGCCTTGCGACGACGGACGCGATCGAGGAAACCGTCACCGCCGGTGGCAGCAGCCTCAGCTACGACCCGACCAGCGCCCAGTACATCTACGTGTGGAAGACCGACAAGAGCTGGGCGGGCGGTTGCCGCCAGTTGCAGGTCAAGCTGCGCGATGGCAGCAGCCGTTGGGCGGCATTCTCCTTCACCCGCTGAACCTCGGTATTCAATCAAAAAGCCCGGCGCTGAACGCCGGGCTTTTTCTTGCCGCCGTCTTGTCCTGGAGTGACCGGATGGCTTCCCTGCGTTGTATCTTTGGGTTTAACCGCGGGTTATTCCCGCTGCTGATACAGTCCGTGACCCCCAACGGGTGCCCTCGTGAACGCGATCCTGAACAATCCACCCTTTGCCGAGGACATCGACGCCAGCGCCGATGAGCGCGTCATTGCGGCGCTGATGGCCAAGGGTCGCCTGAAGGACACCGACCTGGTGCGCGCCCGGCGCCTTCAGGACGAAACCGGCGGCAGCCTGCTGACGCTGCTGGCGCGCCTGGGCCTGGTGTCCGAGCGCGACCACGCCGAGACGGCCGCCGCGGTGCTCGACCTGCCGCTGGTCAGTGCCAAGGACGCGCCGGAATTGCCGCCCGAGTCGGTGGTGCTGTCGTCGAAGTTCATGAAGCAGTTCCACGTCGTGCCGATCGCCGAGGACGACACCTACCTCGACGTGCTGGTCGCCGATCCGCAGGACGCCTATGCGCTCGATGCCGTGCGCCTGGCGACGCAACGGCAGGTGCGCCCGCGCGTGGGCCTGCGCTCGGAGATCGACGACCTGATCGAGCGCTGGCACGGCCAGGGCCGCAGCGCCATGGGCGCAATCGTGGAGACGGCCGAAGGCGACAGCGGCGACATGGACGATGTCGAGCACCTGCGCGACCTCGCCTCCGAGGCGCCGGTCATCCGGCTGGTGAACCTGGTCATCCAGCGTGCCGTCGAGCTGCGCGCGTCGGACATCCACATCGAGCCGTTCGAGAACCGGCTGAAGGTGCGCTATCGCATCGACGGCGTGCTCGAGGAGGGCGAGAGCCCGCCGCAGAACCTGACGGCAGCCGTGATCAGCCGCATCAAGATCATGGCCAAGCTCAACATCGCCGAGCGCCGGCTGCCGCAGGACGGCCGCATCATGCTGCGCGTGCAGGGCAAGGAGCTGGACCTGCGCGTCTCGACGGTGCCGACCGCTCACGGGGAATCGGTGGTGATGCGGCTGCTCGATCGCGAGACGGTGGTGTTCGACTTCGAGCGCCTGGGATTCACCGATCATTTCCTGCCGCAGTTCCAGCGCGTGCTGGAGCAGCCGCACGGCATCCTGCTGGTCACCGGGCCGACTGGTTCGGGCAAGACCACGACGCTGTACACCGCGCTGAGCAAGCTCAACACGCCGGACGTCAAGATCATCACCGTCGAGGATCCGGTCGAATACCAGATCGAGGGCATCAACCAGATCCAGGCCAAGCCGCAGATCGGGCTGGACTTCGCGCATGCGCTGCGCAGCATCGTGCGCCAGGATCCCGACATCATCATGATCGGCGAGATGCGCGACCTGGAAACCGCGCGCATCGCGATCCAGTCGGCGCTCACCGGACACCTCGTGCTGTCCACCCTGCACACCAACAACGCCGCCGGCGGCATCACCCGCATGCTCGACATGGGCGTCGAGGACTACCTGCTGACGTCGACCATCAACGGCATCCTCGCCCAGCGCCTGGTGCGCCGCTTGGAGCCGACGCACGCGGAGAAGTACCTCGCGTCGCCGGAGGAAATCCAGAAGTTCGACCTGCGCCGCTACCAGGCCGAAGGCGATGTGTACCTGTATCGCCCGCGTGGCTCGGCGATCGCGCCTACCGGGTACCAGGGCCGCACCACCATCATGGAATTCATGGTGATGAATGACGAGCTGCGCCGCGCCGTCATGCGCCATGCCGGCATGGGCGAGATCGAACAGATCGCACGCAACGCCGGCATGCGCACGATGTACGAGGACGGCATCGTCAAGGCGATGGCGGGAGTGACGACGATCGAGGAAGTGCTCCGCGTCACCGAAGACGCCTGACGGCATGCCTCTCTTCCGCTACAAGGCGCTCAATGCGCGCGGGGAAATGCTCGACGGCCAGATGGAAGCCGCCAGCGATGCCGACGTGGTGCTGCGGCTGCAGGAGCAGGGCCACCTGCCGGTCGAGGCACGACTGGCCAGCGAAGGCGGCGGCGAATCCGCCTGGCGCACGCTGCTCAAGCCCAAGCCCTTCGCCGGCGAACGGCTGGTGCAGTTCACCCAGCAGCTGGCCACGCTGCTCGGCGCCGGACAGCCGCTGGACCGCGCGCTGACGATCCTGCTGGAATTGCCCGAGGACGAGGCAGCGCGTCGAACCATCACCGACGTGCGTGATGCGGTGCGCGGCGGCACCGCGTTGTCGACCGCGCTGGAACGCCAGCACGGCACGTTCTCGCGGCTGTACATCAACATGGTGCGCGCCGGTGAAGCCGGCGGCAGCATGCACGAGACCCTGCTGCGCCTGGCCGATTACCTCGAGCGCAGCCGCGCGATGCGCGGGCGCGTGATCAACGCGATGATCTACCCCGCGATCCTGCTGGTGATGGTGAGCCTGTCGCTGCTGTTCCTGCTGGGGTTCGTGGTGCCACAGTTTTCCGCGATGTACGAGAGCCTCGACGCACCGCTGCCGTGGTTCACGAAGATCGTGCTGGGCGTGGGCCTGCTGGTCCGCAACTGGTGGATCGTGCTGCTGGCCATTCCCGCGCTGCTGGCGTGGTGGCTGGACCGCAAGCGCCGCGATCCGGTGTTCCGCGCGCGTTTCGACGAGTGGATCCTCCGGCAGAAATTCGCCGGCCCGCTCATTGCCAAGCTGGAGACCGCGCGCCTGGCCCGCACCCTTGGCACTTTGTTGAAGAACGGTGTCCCATTGCTGACGGCGCTGGGCATCGGCCGCAACGTGCTGGGGAACCGCGCGCTCGCCGACACGGTCGAAGCCGCCGCGGACGACGTCAAGAACGGCATCGGACTGTCGGCGGCGCTGGCCAGGGGCAAGCGCTTCCCGCGGCTGGCGCTGCAGATGATCCAGGTCGGCGAGGAGTCCGGCGCGCTGGATACGATGCTGTTGCGCACCGCGGACACCTTCGAGCAGGAGACGTCGCTTGCGATGGACCGCATGCTGGCCGCGCTGGTGCCGGTGGTGACGTTATTGCTGGCGAGCATCGTCGGCATCGTCATCCTCGCCGTCCTGACCCCCATTTACGACCTCACCAACGTCATAGGCTGATCATGAAAGCATCCCGTTCGATAACCCGTGCTCCCGGTCGCGCCGCACAGCGCGGTTTCAGCCTGATCGAGATCATCCTCGTGGTGGTGCTGATCGGTGGCATCGTGGCGTTTGCCGCCACGCGCATCCTCGGCGGCGGCGATCGCGCCAAGGTCAACCTGGCCAAGGCGCAGGTGCAGACGCTGGCCGAAAAGGTCCAGCAGTTCGAAAACGACACCGGCAACCTGCCCAATTCGCTGGATGAACTGGTGTCGGCGCCGGGAAGCGCGACCGGCTGGCTGGGACCGTACTCGAAGGCGGCCGAACTCAAGGATCCCTGGAACCATCCGTTCCAGTACACGATGCCCGGCGACGGCCAGCCCTTCGACCTGGTGAGCCTGGGCAAGGACGGCAAACCCGGCGGCACCAGCGTCGACGCCGACATCAAGTACCAGTAGGCGAGGCCCCGGGCGGTGGCGTGCCGACAACAGCAATCGGCCGGCGAGTGATGCAGGCTGTGCCGACGGCGCGGACCCTAACGTGATGCGGAGATCAGCGCCGCGGGGCTTCACCTTGCTCGAGATCATCCTGGTCATGGCCATCATCGCGCTGGCGAGCGTGCTTGCCGCGGCCGCGATGGGTGGCGGGTTCCGGGGCATGCAGCTGAGCGCCAGTGCGCAGAAGATTGCGTCGAACCTGCGTTTCACCCGGGCCCAGGCGATTTCCACCGGGCAACTGCAACGCTTCGTCATCGATCCGCATGGCCATGACTGGCATGCGCCCAAATCGCACCACGGCGAGATCCCGGCCAAGCTCGGCATCGCCTTCGTCGGCGCGCGCGAAGTCCAATCGCATCCCGGCGAGGGCGCCATCGCGTTCTTCCCCGATGGCGCGTCGACCGGCGGACGCATCGAGCTGACGTCGGGCAAGGCGATCTGGACGATCGACGTCGCCTGGCTGACCGGCCAGGTGCAGGTGACGCATGGAACGGTTGATCAGTGATGGGTAAAGCTCGTCGTCGGAACTCCTCAGGCCGTGGCGACGGCTTGTGTAAGGTCGCGGGCCGGGTCTCCTCGAGGCGCGGCCGTGGCGACGGCGCGGGTAGAGTCGCGATGCGTCGCTCCTCGATGCGCGGCTACACGCTGATCGAGGTGATCGTCGCCTTCGCACTGCTGGCGATGGCGCTGACCTTGTTGCTGGGCAGCCTGACCAATGCGTCCAAACAAGTGCATTGGGCCGACGGCGCTGGCCGCGCGACGCTGTATGCGCAATCCCTGCTCGCCCAGACAGGTGTCGCGGCGCCGCTGCAGGCCGGCACGCGCCAGGGGGCTTTCGAGAACGAGCGCTACCACTGGACGCTGGTCACGCGACCCTATACCGACGCTGGCGCCACCACGCCGGCGGTGACCGCCGATGGCGCGCAACTGTTCGAGGTCGTCCTGGACATGGACTGGGGCAAGTCGCCAGCGCAAAGCCTGCACCTGCAGACGCTGCGGCTCAGTCGCCCGGCGAGCGTGACGGCGCCGCAGCCATGACCAGGTCGCATCCAGCCAGCCAGTCGCCGGGGCGCGCCACGATGCGCGGTTTCACCCTGATCGAGGTACTGCTCGCGACCGCATTGCTGGCGGCCGCGCTCGCACTGGGTTTTGCCGTGCTCAGCGCAGCCACCGCGACCGTGAACCGCGGCGAGCTGCTGTCGCAGCGCAATACGCTCATGCGCGCGGTGTCCGGGTTCCTGCGCACGCGGATCGCGTCGGCCCGAGCCATCGCGTTTGCGCTGGACCCGCAAGGCGGCACCCCGATCCTGTTTGTCGGCGAGCGCGACCGAATGCGTTTCGTGGCCGACTTGCCCGATTATCTCGGGCGCGGCGGTCCCTACCTGCACGATATTTCCGTATCCGGCGACACGCCTGGCCAGCTCGGGCTCGATGTTGCCTTCAGCCAGGTGCAGAACTCGACCCAGATCGCCGAGGACGCGCCACGCAAGCCCGAGCCGCTGGCCGCGAAGCTGAAGGACGTGCAGTTCCGCTATCGCGCGCTCGACGCAACCGGCGCATTGGGCGAGTGGCAGGAGCAGTGGACGCACGCCGACCGGCTGCCATTGCAGGTGTCGATCCGGATCAAGCCCGCCGATGGCCCCGCGTGGCCGGACATCGTCATTGCGCTGCCGGTGGCCAGCGGCGCCGGCGGTGGGGAGCAGGCGCAATGATGCCGCGGGCGCGACAGCGTGGCGCGGCGCTGCTGCTGGTCATGTGGTTGATCGCGCTGCTGGCGTCGCTGATCGGCGCGTTCGCGCTGACGGCGCGGGTGGAGCGGCTGCAGGAGCGCGTCCTCAGCCGCGGCGTCATCGCGGGCGAGGCGGCCCGGGCGGGGCTGGAGATGGCGCTGGTACGCGTCGGCGATCCGGACCAGCGTCGGCGCTGGGTGCCTGATGGCCGCGCCTACCATTGGCAGCACGACGGCATCCCCGTCGATGTGCAGGTCACCGACGAGCAGGGCAAGGTCGATATCAATGCAGCCGACCAATCGTTGCTGGCGGCCTTGTTCAAGGCCGTGGAAGTACCGAATGACCAGGCCTCGCGCCTGGCATCGGCGATGGTGGACTGGCGCGATGCCGATTCGCTGACCCAGGCCGAAGGCGGCGCCGAGGATCCGCAATACGAGGAGGCCGGCCTGCCGTACGGCGCCAAGGATGCGCCGTTCGAAACCATTGCCGAGGCCGAGCAGGTGCTCGGCATGACCCCGGCGATCTATGCCCGCGTGCGGGACTACCTGACCGTGTACACCGGGCAGGGCACGCCGGATCAGGCGTTCGCCGCCTCCCCCGTGCTGACTGCGATGGGACTGGATGGCGATGCGCTGGTGAAGGCGCGCCGGGCGCAGCACGGCGCAGCAGCTGCTGCGGCCGACCCGGCGGCAATGGGCGGCGGCGGCAGCGGCACGTATAGTATCCAGAGCGTGGCCCGACTGCGGGAAGGCCGCACCGCAGGCATCAGGGGTGTCGTTCGCACGGGCGGCAATGGCGCCCCTGGCTCGGCATATACGGCGCTGGACTGGGAAGAAGGGACGACAGCGCGATGATCCTGCGCGACAGCCTCGGCGCGTACGGCGCAAAAATCGGACTGGGTGCCGGCGGGTTCTTCGCCTGGTGGCGGACATCGCTGGCTGCGTGGTTGCCGCTGCGCTGGCAGTCCCTGTTCGGCTGGGCACGCGACCGCCTGCTGCTGTCCTGCGACGGCGAGGCCGTCGAGCTGCGGCTGGATCGCATCGGTGAAATCGTCGACCTCGGTCGGCTGCCGCTACCCGAACCCGGATCCCTCGGCGATCCACTGGCGACGGTGCTCGGACCGCGCATCGTCGACCTGCCGCGATGGCTGGTGCTGCCCGCCAATCGCGGCTTGCGTCGCCGCATGCTCATGCCCGCCGCCGCGGTCGACCGCCTGCGCGACGTGCTGCGCTTCGAGATCGAACGACAGACGCCATTCGAGGTCGCCGACGTCCTCTTCGACGCCTTGCTGCTCGGGCGACGGCCGGATGGACAGGCCGATATCGAACTGGTCGTCGTGCCCAAGGCAGGCTTCGATACGGCACTGGCCGAACTGGGCACGTTGGCCGGCTCGCTGGCCGGCGTTGACATCGCCGGGCCGGGGGGCGCTCCGCTGGGCGTGAACCTGCTGCCGGTTGAGCGGCGGGTGCGGATCTCCGATCCCTGGCGCGCGTGGAACTGGGCGCTGGTCGCGGTCGCTGCACTGGCCCTGGCAGCCGGGTTGTGGCAACTACTGGACAACCGGCGCGTCGCCGCCGACCAGCTCGAAAAACAGGTCGCCAGTCGCAGCGACGCGGCTCGCCTGGTGGCGACGCAACGCCAGCAACTGGTCGATGCCGTGCAGGGCGCGGCGTTCCTGGATCGCGCGCGCAGCGGGCGCCCGACCATGGTGGAACTCATGGACGAGCTGAGCCGGCGCCTGCCCGACGGCACCTACCTGGAAAAACTCGCGGTCGAGAACGACCAGCTGCTGCTGATCGGCTTGAGCCCGGAGGCATCGGGGCTGATCGCCAGGCTGGAAGGCTCGCCACTGTGGACATCC
>JBBRHT010000095.1:0-7630 GCA_038222295.1 Lysobacterales bacterium | reverse complement strand
CCCACGGCTGGAACTATCTCGCGGGACGCTGCGTCCCATGCACATGCGCGTCCAGGCGGTCGGCCATCGGCAGGTAGGTCGACAGGGCGATCAAACCGGCCAGCGGCTGCTGGCGTCGCAGGGCGCACGCGAGCGTGATGGCGCCGCCCTGCGAGAAGCCGGCGAGGATCACCCGCGACGCCGGGATGCCGCGAGTGCCCTGGTGCGCGATCAACGCGTCGACCTGCGCGATCGATTCGAGAACACCGTGTTCGTCGGCGCGTGCGCTGCCGGCATCGGTGAAGCTGGCATCGCGGATGTCGTACCAGGCACGCATGCGCAAGCCGCCATTGATGGTGACCGCGCGTTGCGGGGCATGCGGGAACACGAAGCGCACGGCGGGCCAGTCGCGGCGGACGAGCTCGGGCACCATCGGGGCGAAGTCGTTGCCGTCTGCACCCAGCCCGTGCAGCCACACCACCGCCCACGACGGGGAGGGTCCGGTTTCGTGTTCGATCGTCTGCAGCAGGTCGGGAGCGGTCATGCCGGCATTGTGGCGGCGACCACGACCCGGGCGTCAACTCCGCTCCGGCTCCCCGCGCCCGCGCGCGGGTTCGGCATCGATGCGGAACCGGCAGACGTGTCCGCCGCGCACGATGCATTCCATGTGGTGGATGCGTCGGCCGGTCGCCGCCTCCATGTAGGCCAGGTCGAACTTGCAGACCTGCGGATGCTGGCGGGCGAGCGCGTGGAAGACGCAATTGAAGGCTTCGACCTGCCAGTCGTCGCCGTGGCGCGCCGGCACCGCTTCGTAGCCCAGGCCATCCAGGCGCTGCGCCAGCGCACGCGCCATGCCGTCCGGACCATCGCCGGGTTGCAGCGCCGGTTGCGTCGCCGCCACGGTGGCGCCGAGATCGTGCAACAGCGCCCCGACTTCGGCTTCGCCCATCCGGGTGTGCAGCTGCGCCAGCAACGCACCGGCGATCGCTCCGTAGTTGCGCGGAAACAGTTCACGCCCGGCGCTGGTCAGCGCGAATCGCGCCTGCGGTCGCCCGCCGGTCGCGCGCGCCTGCACGCGCTCGACGTAGCCATGGCCGAGCAAGGCCGTCAGGTGCTGGCGGATCGCGTTGTGGCTGATGTGCAGCCGCTCGCACAATTCCTCGACCGCGCAGCCGTCGGACGCCAGCAGCAGCTGTCGCAACAGCCGCTGCTGGGTATCGCCGAACCGCGCCAGGCCCTGCGCCATCGTCAGCTGGCCTTCTCGGGAAATTGTTTGGCGATCGCGCCGGCCAGTGCGTCGGCAATCATGTCCATGTGCTGCTGCATCGCGGCCCAGCTGGTGGCTTCCCCAGCGGTGTCGCCAGCCATGATCTGCTGGATCTGCTGCGAATGATGCGCGCCATGGGCGAGCATCAAGCCACGCACTGTGTCCTCGGGCAGGTTGGGATTGGCGCTGGCGAGGAACTTGGCGATCTCGCCGGCATTGGCTGTCAGGTCGAGCATTGCCTTGTCGGCGGCGGCGGTGTCGTCCTTGGCGCGCGCGTCGGTCAGCGCCTTCACCGCGCCCCAGTGGCCACCGAGCAGTTCCAGCATCCGGTCACCGCCGGCCTTGCCATAGAAGCCAGCCACCGCGCCGCTGATCTGCTTGGCATTGGCGACCACGGCATCGGCGGCTTTGCGTGCCTGCGCATCGTCGTGGGCATGCACGGCGAGGGCGTAGTCACGGGCGTGGACGATATGGCCGTGCCAGAGATCGCGCAGCGCGGCCTGCAGTTTCGGCGCGGCGACCGTGGCATCCGCAGGGGCGGCCGGCATCGCGTCAGCCGGCATCGGCGCAGGCGCGGTCGTTGCGGACGGGGGGCCGGTATCGTCGGCATCGGGGGCGTTCTTGTTGCATGCCGCCGTTGCGAGCAACAGCGACAGCGTGAGGATTGACATGCTGGATTTCATGGAAGGCTCCCGTGGTGCGTCGCCATTTGCGACGCCACCAGCATGAGTGCTGCCACGACTATCGCCAGCTTGGTATGTGTAAAGCATATATATCATTGTTGATGATCACCCCGCCGGGCTCGGGGATCACGCTGGTGCGAAGCCTTCTCGCCGCCAATATGTGGTTGCGGAGCCCAGGCCAGTGCGGCCCTGCCGGTACCTCAGACAGGAGCCCTGCCGCCACCCGGCCTGCGGAATTCCAGCGGCATGGGTGCTCCGTTGGTGCGCAACACCCGCCGCGCGCCCTAATCGGCCAGCGGTGAATCCATCCAGTCCGCCTCACCGATCGGCTCGCCGGGCGGCACGTTGACGCTGCGTGGCCGCTCGGCCAGCAGCACTTCGCGCTCACGCGGGTCGAGCAGCTTGCGCGACAGGCTGGCGCTCCAGGCGCGATCGGCGCTGCTGCCGCCGCGCTTGCCCAGGGCGAGGGCGATGTCGTGCACGCGCTGGTCGAGAAGCGCGGCGACTTCGGGCGTCGCGTCCGGCCTGCGCGCCACCTGCGCCATGCTGACGATGGCGCGGTAACCGACGCGGCGCGCGACGTCATCGGCGTGGGCGGGCAGCGCGACCGCGGCAATGCGGTCGAGCAGGTCGGCCACTCCGGGCAGCGATGCATCGACCGCATGCTGCGCGGACAGCCGAGCCAGCCGCGCCGGGGCCAGCAGCGCACGCAGGCTGATCGTCGCGGCGGTATCGGCCGCGACCAGCGGATCGAACACCGTGCGCGACGGACTATCCATCAACTCGATCTCGTACTGGCGGTTGAACGAGCCGTTGCGCGCTGCCGTCAGCAGCGGCAGCAGCCGCGACGGCACGCGCAGCGCATCGGGCGCGAGCGTGGCGACCACCGCGTCGATCGCCGCACGCTGTCGCGCAGCGGGCACCGGCGCCGAACGTTCGCGGCCGTCGCCGTTGACCGCATATGCCAGCTCGACGCCGCCGACCGCCTTGGCCGCGGCAGCGACCTGGTAGCGATGCAGCAGCCAGATCGGCACGAAGCGGCGTTGCAGGTCCGCCATCGGCTCGCCGGGCTCGAGCGCGTCCAGGCCGAAGCGCTCCACCGCCACGCGACGCACCTGCATGAGCCGCTGCAGTTCCGCGGTCGGATCGTTGCCGTCGTCCCATAACGCGGCCCATGGCTGCGCGGTGTCGACCGCGCGTGCGTTGTCGTCGGAGACATAGCGCTGCCCCGCGGCGACGGCGGCACGGGCCTTGGCGAGCGCAGCGGCCTGTGGATCCGTGCCCGGGCCGGGCACGCCATACAGCCAGTCGACCGTTGTGCGATCCCACGCGCCGATGCCGCGGTCGTACGCATCCGACAGGTCCGGGCGCCCGTCGACGAGGCCGATGCGGGGCGCCGGATAGTCCATCACCGACGCCCGTCCTTGCGTGCTGGCCGCGAAATTGTGCGCGAAGCCGAGCGCATGGCCGACTTCGTGGGCGCCAAGTTGGCGCAGCCGCGCGAGCGCGACCTGCACCGGATCGTTGGGGCCGCCGGTGCCGAGCTTCGCAGCGCCGACGAGGCCCTCGAAGATCTGGATGTCCTGGCGCGCGCGCAGCGAACCCAGCACGACCATGCCCTTGACGATCTCGCCGGTGCGCGGGTCGACGATCTCCTGCCCGAACGACCAGCCGCGCGTGGCGCGATCCACCCAGTTGACGATGTTGTAGCGCGCGTCCATCGGGTCGATGTCCGGTGGCAGCACCTTCACCTGGAACGCGTCGATGTAACCGGCGGCATTGAAGGCCTGCGACCACCAGCCGATGCCTTCGATCAATGCCGATCGGATCGGCTCGGGCGCGCGAGAATCGACGTAGAACACGATCGGCTTGGCGACGCGCGACCGCGCGGCGGCGGGATCGAGCTTCACCAGCCGGAAGCGGTTCGCATAGTCGCGCACGACGTCGCCGCCGAGCGGCGCGCCGAAGTCCGCCACCTGCGTGGAGAAGCCGCCCATGCGCGGATCGAAGGCATGCGGCGTGAAGCCCGGCCCCGGCAGGCGCACGAAGCTGTGGTGCACGGTGAAGCTCACCTGCTTCAGGCCGTCCGCGATGTTGCCGACCTCGGCGCCTGGCATGTCGGACGCATAGGTCTGCACGGCATCGACTTCGAGGTTGTCGGGGAACAGCTTCAGCGACGTCGGGTCGACGGCACTCAGCGCCGCATCGAGCTTGAAATCCTTGCCGGCGCCCTGTGGCGCGCCGCCCGCTCCCAGCGGATCGGACGACTGGTTGAGCGATTCGCCGATGCCGAGGGTGTCGGTGCCAAGGAAGCCGGCAATGTCAACCACGCGGCGGCCGTCGGGCAGCACGTCGGCGACCTCGCCCATCCACACCACGGAGGTGGCGAAGTCTGGACTTGCGTCACCGTCTGCGGGACGGAAGCGCGGGTTCTCGAACTCGACCGCGACCTTCTTCCCGTACGCACGGAACGCCAGTACGCGCGTCGAGCCGATGCGGCCACGATCGAGCATCGTCGGCGCCGCGCCCAGCCCGGTGCGCAGCGCGACGGAGTAGAGCAAACGCGCAGACACGCCGTCCGCGGCCGGCGGCGGCAGGGTGACCAGGATGCGGCCGGTCGCGTGGTCGACCTGCACCGGCAGCAGCCCGTCGAGCGTGCGCGGTGTCGCGGCATCGACCGGAGCGGCATCCCGCGTCGCCGACTGCGCGGGCGGCAGGATCGCGAACGTCATCGCCAGTGCAATGGCGAGCGAGCGCAGCGACGTCGGGCGAAGGCAACCGACGTGGGACGACTGGATGGAGCGCATGGAAGGATTCCTGCGTTGGACTTGCGGCCGATCGGATGGGAGGCGTCTGGCGCAATGACCGACGCGACGGATGCAGCGCGATGGATCGGCCCGGCCGTCCGCAGCGTCGATGAGCCGAACGCTGGACGCTTATGTGGTGGTGGGGCCAGTCTAGCGCCAATCTCTCTAGCCAGAAATTCCTGGTTTCAGGGGAAACAACAGGGTAAATCCAACACTTCTCGCCGGCTGGAAAGTGCCGTGGCCCAGTAATCCACGCGCCAGACGTTTTTTGCATCGACCCTCCGGATCGCTCTGTCGTTGAGCAGTTCTCAACGGGCATTGAAGTCCAGCGACCTCAAACAGGCCGGTTCCCTGTTGGCAGATGACGTCCTGATCCTCGAACGTGGCGGCGCGGAGCGCTCGCGCGAGGAGTATTTAGGCGGTCACGCCAAGCACGAAGACGCCTTCCTCAAGGAGGCTCACATCCAGATCAAGCAGCGCACGGCAAGATGCAAGTGGCGACATGCCTGGGGAGGCACTGAAAGCGAGCTACATGGGACCCGACAGGGAAAGCCAGTCGCCGTGCGCAGCACCGAAACCTTGGTGCTTCGTCGCGATGCCAATGGTTGGCGGCTCGTGCGCAGCCACTGGTCGTCCCAGCCGATCAAGTCCGACGTTAACGAGAAATCTTGACCAAAGGAGGAAGTTCCAATGTCCAAGTATGTGAAGTTCTGCGCAATGATCGCCACCTCGACAGTGGTGATGTTCATCCTGATGTACCTCAACACCTACACGAGCGACCACCTGTTCTTCAGCGAAACTCGCCTCTACATGGCGTTCGTCATGGGCGCATCGATGGCGGTGGTCATGCTGTTGTTCATGCTCAAGATGTATGAGGACAAGACGACCAACCTTGCAATCCTTGCCGGTAGCGTCGCTATCTTCGCGCTGTCGCTCTGGCTCGTCAGGAGCCAGGAGACCGTCGACGATATCTCCTATATGCGGGCGATGATCCCTCACCATTCGATCGCCATTCTTACCAGCAGCCGCGCGCACATCCGTGACCCTCGGGTGCGTGAGTTGGCAGACGGGATCATCAAGGCGCAGGTGCGCGAGATCAGACAGATGAAGCAGTTGATTGCCGACCTGGAGGCCAACCCGATTCCAGCGGCTGCGCCAGACCTTACGCCCGTGCCGGCGCAGTAGGGATCTTGCAGCCTGGGTCATCTCCATAGGATCAGTCGCAATGGATCAAGGGAGCTAGTCCATGCACGACGCACGACTTTCATGCCATCGGCCACGCCGTGTCCTGTTCAACAAATACTTGAAGCTGTACTTAGCCCATGAGCTACAAGTGGCTAGGATCCTTAAGTCATGAACACCGTGTTTCCCGCCTGCCATTCGAGATCGCCAGCTGGCTGTGCAACCGAGTCACTTAACAGCGACTGCTTCTGTATTACGCTCGACCCGGCAGCACTGCGCCGCGCGCTGCAATCGCAATTGCAGCAACCAGACCTGTTCGATCTGATCAGGGCGCGCTGTCCGCATCTGTTTGCCGCCAATCCGGTCTTCATTACCCCGGTCCATCGCGACCGCATGGCGGAAGTCGTTCGCACGGTCACTTCAGTCGTGGCGCTACCGGCGTATCGGGAAGCCGTATTGGCCTCGGCACCCGGCATCGCCCGCCATGATCCCGGTGGCGCCACCGGTGTTTTCCTTGGCTACGATTTCCACGTCACCGAAGGTGGACTCGGCCTGATCGAGATCAATACCAATGCCGGCGGTGCAATGCTCAACGTCGCGCTGGCGCGTGCGCAACGTGCCTGTTGTGCCCCGCTGCACGACATGATCCCCGCGGCGGCGGCGATGGAAGACGCAATCGTCGACATGTTTCGGAGGGAATGGCAGTTAAGCAGGCGCAGGGGGCTCCTGCGCTGCATCGCCATCGTCGACGAGGCGCCACAGCAGCAATATCTGTATCCGGACTTCCTGCTGTTCCAGGATCTTTTCCGGCGCCATGGCTTCGAGGCCATCGTCGCTGATCCTTCGGAGTTGTCGCTGCGCGACGGCGTGCTCTGGCACGGTCGCACAATTGTGGATCTGGTCTACAACCGGTTGACGGATTTTTCACTGCACGAGCCCACCAACGCCGTCCTGCGCGAAGCCTACCTGCAGCACGCCGTGGTATTGACACCGCATCCCCAGGCGCACGCGCTGTACGCCGACAAATGCAATCTGGCGCTGCTCAGCGACGACCGGCAACTGCAGACGCTGGGCGTACCGGCGTCCAGCCGCGACATCCTGCTGGCCGGAATTCCCGCAACCAAGCGCGTCGACCCGGTCCACGCCGAGCGGTTATGGTCAGAGCGGCGCGGCTTGTTCTTCAAGCCGGCCATGGGTTTCGGCAGCCGTGCCGCCTACCGCGGTGACAAGCTCACCCGGCGGGTCTGGCAGGAGATTCTGGCGGGCGACTATGTGGCCCAGGCGATCGTCGCACCGGGAGAACGCGTCGTCTCCAGCCAGTCGCCGCTGCAGACGCTGAAGTTCGATGTGCGCAACTACGTGTACGAAGGCCAGGTGCAATGGCTGGCGGCACGGCTTTATCAGGGCCAGACCACCAACTTCCGCACCCCGGGCGGCGGCTTTGCGCCGGTCTACGTCCAGTCCCAGACCGCCACGACCGACGCACCGATTCCCGCCGAGAGGATCGGAGAAGAATGAGCTGGGCGCGTTCATGCGAGGCTGCCGGTCATTTGCACAAGAGCGGGCTGATCCGCTACAAGCGCGGTCATATCACCGTGCTCGACCGCAGTGGCCTCGAGCAGCGTACCTGCGAGTGTTATGCCGTGGTCAAGAACGAATACGACCGCTTGCTTCCCGCCGCAATGGCGACGTGAACACTACATTGGCGACTA
>JBBRHT010000094.1:0-7701 GCA_038222295.1 Lysobacterales bacterium | reverse complement strand
CGACCGTCATCGCCGTCTGTGGTGCGGACATCGAAGCGCGCATCGATGATCGCCCCCTGTTCGGCTGGCGTCCGGTTCCCGTGCCGGCTGGAGCAACCGTGTCGCTCGGCCCCTGCCGCAACGGCGCGCGCGCATATCTTGCAGTGGAAGGCGGGTTCACCGTCGCCCCCATACTGGCCAGCGCCAGCACCGACCTGCGCGGAGGTTTTGGCGGCATCCACGGTCGCGCCCTGGAGCGTGGCGACACGCTGGCATTCCCTACACTTCAGGACACGATCAACGCAGTGCACATCCCCGGATGGTGGATCGATTCGTCGCCGGAATTGCAGTGGGACGTTCCTGCCTTGGTCCGGGTCCTGCCGCCGTCGGACAGCGACCCATCGCCGCGCGAACTTTTCGCGACGCCATGGCGCGTCGCCAGTGCGAGCAATCGCCAGGGACTGCGCATGGAGGGTCGGTTCCTGGGGCCAGCCGACTCGACTGAGCGCATCTCCGAGCCGGTGGCGCCGGGCACGATCCAGCTGCCCCCCGATGGCCGCCCGATCGTCCTTCTGGCCGATGCCCAGACCCACGGCGGATACCCCCGCATCGGCCATGTCATTCGTGCCGACTGGCCGCGACTGGCGCAGCTGCGGCCCGGCGAGCCGCTGCGCTTTCGTCCCTGCACGCGCGAGGAGGCGCACCAGGCGTCGCTGGACCAGGCCCATCGCCTCGCGCGGATTGCACTGGCAATCGTCGCCCGCAACCCCGGCGCCCAGGCTTACCGATGAGCGTTGCGCGGGGCTGCGCAAGCGCCTAGTCTCGGCCCCTTCCTTGAGTGGAGTCGTCCAATGCGCCCGTTCCGCGTGGTCACACTGTCCGCTTTCATCGCCGCCGCGCTCATCGCCGGTTGCAAACAGAAGCCCGAGACATCCGCGCCGGCGACACCGGCACCCGCCGCAGCGACTGCGACCGACAGCGCGGCATTGGACTCGGCAGTCGATGCGTTCCTGACCGGCGCCTTCCAGCGCAACCCGGTGTTCGCGGCGAATGCCGGCAAGCATGAATTCGACGGAAAGCTTCCCGATTACAGCCCCGCCGGCCTCAAGGCGACCGCCGACTGGTTGCACGCACAGCGCAATACGTTCGCCGCATTCACCGACGACAAACTGGGCGAGAAGGGACGCTTCCAGCGCGACTACGCGCTGGCGGTCATCGACGGCCAGTTGTTCTGGCTCGAGGATTCCGGATTCGCCTACAACAACCCCGCGTATTACGCAGGCGACCTCTCGCCAAGCATGTATCTCACGCGGCCCTACGCGCCGCTGCCGCAGCGCATGGCGGCGTTCGTCACCTACCAGGAAGCGCTGCCCAAGGCGCTGGAGCAGATCAAGGCCAACCTCAAGTTGCCCCTGCCTGCTTCGTACATCGACCTTGGCGTGAATTCCTTTGGCGGCTTCGCCAGCTTCTTCAAGACCGACGTGCCGGCGATCTTCGCCGACGTCAAGGACGATGCGTTGCAGGCCCGCTTCAAGGCCAGCAACGCCGCCGCTATCAAGGCGTCGCAGGATCTTGCCGACTGGCTGAAGGCGCAGAAGCCGCAGGCGACCCAGGGCTTCGCGCTGGGTGCCGACAAGTTCTCGAAGATGCTGCGCGCGACCGAACTGGTCGACATGCCGCTTGACCAGCTGAAAGCCGCGGGCGAGTCGGACCTGCAGCGCAACCTGGACGCACTGAAGGCTGCGTGCGACCAGTTTGCCGCAGGCAAGTCACTGACGGATTGCGTGGCCAAGGTCAACGAGGACAAGCCGGTTGGCGGCGCGGTGGAAGGCGCGCGCGCCCAGCTGGCCGGCCTGCGCCAGTTCATCGTCGACAAGGACCTGGTGACGATCCCCGGCACGGAACAGGCGAAGGTCGAGGAAGCACCGCCGTTCAACCGCTGGAACTTCGCCTACATCGAGATTCCCGGGCCGTACGAGAAGAACCTGCCGTCGGTCTATTACATCGCGCCACCGGATCCCACGTGGCCCAAGGCCGAACAACAGGCCTACATCCCCGGCAAGTCCGTGCTGCTGTTCACCTCGGCCCATGAAGTCTGGCCGGGGCATTTCCTGCAGTTCCTGCATGCCAATCGCGCCGACTGGAAATTCGGCCAGCTGTTCGTCGGGTATGCCTACGCCGAAGGCTGGGCGCACTACACCGAGGAAATGATGTTCGATGCGGGGCTTGACGGCGCGACGCCGGAAACGCATATCGGACAACTCAGCGAAGCCCTGTTGCGCGACGTGCGCTACCTGTCGGCGATCGGATTGCACACCGGCGGCATGTCCATGGCCCAGTCCGAGCAGATGTTCAAGGACAAGGCCTTCCAGGATCCCGGCAACGCGCGCCAGCAGGCGGCGCGCGGCACCTACGATCCGGCGTACCTCAACTACACGCTGGGCAAGCTGATGATCATGCAGCTGCGCGAGGACTGGACGAAGACGCACGGCGGCCGCGAAGGCTGGAAGGCGTTCCACGACCAGTTCCTGAGCTACGGCGGCCCGCCGATCCCGCTGGTCCGTGCGCAGATGCTGGGCGGCAAGCCGGAAGCCCGGTTGTGGACAGTCACGCAGGCCGGCTCCGCGCGCGCCGCGGCGTCGACGACGGCAACACCAGCGCCTGCATCGACGTCAGCGGCCGCGGCCACGACGCCGGCCGACGAAACGCCCGCCTCGCATCCCTGAGCGCGCCATCGCTTGCCGCATATCGACTTCAACTGCGATCTCGGGGAAGGATGCGGCAGCGATGCGGCGATCGTGCCGCTGATCAGTTCGGCGAGCATCGCCTGTGGTGGCCACGCAGGCGATCCGACGTCGATGGCGGAAACCGTGGCGCTCTGCCAGCGTCACGGCGTCGCGATCGGCGCGCATCCGTCGTTCGAGGACCGTACGAATTTCGGCCGTCGCGACATTGCACTGCCGCCCGATGCCATCCAGGCCTCCGTGGCGGTGCAGGTGCGTGCCCTTGCTGCGGTATGCGCCGACCTCGGCGCACGGCTGCGACACGTCAAGCCCCACGGTGCGCTCTACAACCTGGCAGCCCGCGACCGATCCGTCGCCGACGCCATCGCCTCGGCCGTCGCGAGCGTCGATCCGTCGCTGATCCTCTACGGACTGTCCGGGTCCCGCCTGACGGACGCTGGCGAAATTGCCGGCCTTCGCGTCGCACATGAAGTGTTCGCCGAGCGTGCGTACGAGGCGGATGGCCGGCTGTCCCCTCGCGGGACGCCCGGCGCTGTGATCGAGGATCTCGACGCGTCGCTTGCCCAGGTCCGGACGCTGTTGCGCGAAGGCGATGTCATCGCGCGTGATGGAACGCGGGTCCACTTGCGCGCGGACACGCTCTGCCTGCACGGTGACCGCAGCGACGCCGCCGCATTCGCAGCAGCGTTGCGCGCTGCGCTTCAAGCTGAAGGCGTCCAGATCCGCGCACCCGCAGTGCAGCCGTGAATTATTGGCCGTTGCTGGGAATCGCCGTCGTCGTGGTCGGCTTCGTGCGGCGTTTCAACCCGGTGATCGTGGTCGTGGTCGCCGGACTCGTCAGTGGCCTGTTGGCCGGCAAGCCGATTGGCGAGTTGCTGGCGCTGCTCGGCGAAAGCTTCGTGTCCAACCGGGCATTGCTGCTGTTCGCCCTGACGCTCCCGGCGATCGGCGTGCTCGAGCGCGCCGGCCTGCGCGAGCACGTGCATGCTTGGATCCTGAGCATGCGCGGGATGACGCTCGCGCGATTGCTGGTCGGCTACCTCGGCCTTCGGCAGCTCCTCAGCATGGTCGGACTGACCAACGTGGCCGGACAGGCGCAGACGGTGCGTCCGCTGCTGGCGCCGATGAGCGAAGCCGCGGCGGAAAAATCGCTGGGCCAGGTCGATGCCGCGACGCGCGAGCGCATCCTCGCGATGGGGGCCGCCACCGACAATGTCGGCTTGTTCTTCGGCGAGGATGTCTTCGTCGCGATTGGCGCGGTGCTGCTCATCCAGGGCTTCTACGCGCAGAACGGCATCATCCTCGAACCGCTGCAGATCGCGCTCTGGGCATTGCCGACGGCCTTCGCGGCCTTCCTGATCCACGCAACCCGCATCGTGTTGTTCCAGCGCGCCCTCGAGCGCAGGCGCACCGATGCCTAGCGCCCCCGCGACGCCGCCAACGGGTCTGCTCGACATCGGACTGTTCTACTGGGTGCTGGCCGCATTCCTTCTCTACGCGGCGTGGTGCAACGCACGCCAGCGCCGCTGGACGCACGCCGGCTTCTGGTGCGTGCTGGGCGTGCTGATCGGCACCGGAGACGCCATCCTTGCGGCAAAAAAGGCAGGAGATGCCGCGCCTGCGCAATGGGCCGGCATCGGAGTCGTCGCGCTTGGCCTGCTTGCGATCCGCATGCACCGCGCACCAGTCGCCGAAGTCTCCGCGCAGCGCCGGGTGGCATCGGCGCAGCGGCTCGGCCACTGGCTGTTCGTGCCCGCGTTGCTGATCCCGCTGCTCACGATTGCAACGGTGCTGGTCGGACCACGGCTGCCGATCGCCGGCCGCCCGGTTCTCGGCGAAGGCAGCGTGACGCTGATCGGGCTCGCGCTGGCCAGCGTGATCGCCGCGATCGCAGCCTTGGTCGTCACCCGCGAGCCCGCCATCGCTGCGCCCGCCGAGGGACGTCGATTGCTTGACGCAATGGGCTGGGCCGCCTTGCTGCCGCTGGTGCTCGCGACCCTGGGCGGCGTCTTCGCCGCCAGCGGCGTGGGCGAAGCGATCGCGGCCCTGGTCTCTTCCGTCATCCCCACCGAGAGCGCCATGGCCTGCGTTGTCGCCTACGGCCTGGGGATGGTCCTGTTCACCGTGATCATGGGCAATGCGTTCGCTGCATTCCCCGTGATGACGGCCGGAATCGGCCTGCCATTGCTCGTCCACCTGCATGGCGCCAATCCCGCGATCATGGGCTCGCTGGGCATGCTCACCGGCTATTGCGGCACGCTGGTGACGCCGATGGCCGCCAACTTCAACCTTGTTCCGGCCGCCTTGCTGGAGCTCGAGGATCCCTATGCGGTGATCCGCGCACAATGGCCGACGGCGCTGGCACTGCTCATCGTCAACATGGCGTTGATGGCGCTGCTGGTATTCCGTTGAAGGGCAGATCCATCCGTCCATCCACGTGCTTGAAGAACCGACTACCGTCCAATGCCGGATCCAACACTTTCACCCATCCTGCTGACCGGCTTCGCACCGTTCGGCGGCGAGACCATCAATCCGAGCTGGGAAGCCGTCCAGGCGCTGGATGGTGAAGTCCTGCGTGGGCGCCGCATCATCTCGCGCCGCCTGCCCGTCGAGTTCGACAACTCACTGCAGGTGCTGCGCGAGCTGATCGACACCTTCGACCCTGCGCTCGTGCTCTGCGTGGGCCAGGCCGGAGGCCGCGCGCAATTGTCGATCGAGCGGGTGGCGATCAACATCGCCGACGCACGCATTCCCGACAACGCAGGCGCATCGCCCATCGATGCACCGGTCGTTGCCGGCGGCCCCACCGGATATTTCGCAACCCTGCCGATCAAGGCGATGCTCGTGGAACTGCGCGCGGCAGGAATGCCCGCGGAAATCTCGCAGACGGCCGGCACCTACGTCTGCAATGCCGTGTTCTACGGCCTGATGCACGCGCTGCGCGATCGTCCGCGCGCGCGCGGGGGATTCATCCACATACCGTATTCGCCGGAACAGGCAGCCCACCATCCGGGCGCGCCGAGCCTGTCGGTCGGGGCGGTGGCGAAGTCGCTGCAGATCGCGCTCGACGTGGCCTTGGCCACGGACGCCGACCTGCGCATGGCGGCCGGCGCGGAGGATTGACGCACGTTCAGGTGCGCGGAAGCGTCACGCCGGTCTGTCCCTGGTATTTGCCGCCGCGATCCTTGTACGAGGTCTCGCAGACTTCGTCAGACTGGAAGAACAGCATCTGCGCCACGCCCTCATTGGCGTAGATCCGCGCCGGCAGCGGCGTCGTGTTGCTGAACTCGAGCGTCACGTGTCCCTCCCACTCGGGCTCCAGCGGAGTGACGTTGACGATGATCCCGCAGCGCGCGTAGGTGCTCTTGCCCAGGCAGATGACGAGCGTGTCCCGCGGGATCCGGAAAAACTCCACCGTCCGCGCGAGCGCGAAGGAATTGGGCGGGATGATGCACACGTCGGCATGCACGTCGACAAAACTGCCGGGGTCGAAAGCCTTCGGGTCGACGATGGTCGAGTTGATGTTGGTGAAGACCTTGAACTCGCGCGAACAACGCACGTCATAGCCGTAGCTCGACGTGCCATAGCTGACGATGCGGTGCCCATCGGCGGCGTGCTTGACCTGTTGCGGCTCGAACGGCTCGATCATGCCCTTCGATTCGGCCATGCGGCGGATCCAGCGATCACTCTTGATGCTCATCCCAGTCCCGATAACGGTGCCGGCCACATGGCCGAGCCGCGAATTGTAGCCGCGCCGGCAATACGGAACGCCGGCAAGCGCCCAGCCCTCGCCATTGGGTGGAAAGGGCCGCTGGCGCCAGGTTGCCGAATCGCCCTTGCAACCTGCGCGCGTCGCCGACATGGGACGGCCGGCGATGCCGCCATGGACGCTGCCATGCCAAGCAGCGGCGCGGCCCAAGTCCATGCCCGTGACCATCGCGGGGTCGCAGCGGCTATTCTTTGCCACGATCCTGGCCTCGTGGCAGATTTCTCGAATGGCGGCAGATGAAAAGCCAGGAACATCGCGCATGAATGGTCCGGCGTTGTGGGAGGCAGGCCAGGCGCAGATCCTCCAGGGCCGCCTGGAGGCGGCCTCCTCGACATTCGAAGAGTTGCTTGCGATGCATCCCCAGCACGTGGGCGCGCGAATGCTCCTGGCCGGCGTGATCCTCGCCAAAGGCAGGATGCGCGACGCCACGGAACAGATGAAGCTCGCGGCTTCGATGATTCCGGACGACGCCGCGCTCGTCGCACGCATCGCGCAGGGCCTCTCCAGGCTGGGCGAAGTCAACGCCGCACGTGCTTGCCTGCAGCACCCGTCCGTCGCCAGGACGCGCTCGGGGCCGGTATTGACCGCACTGGGGCATATCTACCAAGGCCTTGGCCTGAATCCCGAAGCGCTGCAACTCATGGATCGAGCGCGCGCCACGGGTTACGACAATCCGGACTTCCGATACTTTCGGGCCCTGCAGCTGCAGTTCAACGGGCGGCTGGACGATGCGGAAAATGAAATGGAGGGTTGCCTGCGCCTCGGCCCCACATTCGGGCGTGCGTCGCTATCGCTGGCGCGTATCCGCAAGCAGACGGTCGCATCCAACCACATCGGATTCATCCGCTCACGATTGTTCTCTGCACCCAAGGGTTCGGAGGACCACGCCGCCTTCGAATTCGCCCTTTACAAGGAACTCGACGACCTTGGACAGGACGAAGAAGCCTGGGCTGCGCTGGAGCGCGCCAATGCCGTCATGGCCGGTCGCCTGCCATACGATCCCGCCGCGGAAGACAGGCTGTTCGACGCGATCATCCAGCGATTCGACTCCGCATTCCTCTCGCAGGGCGAACGGGAAACCCCGGCGCTGCCCGACGGGCCGATGCCCATCTTCATCGTCGGCATGCCGCGGTCCGGTACGACCTTGCTGGAACGCATCCTCGGCAACCACGCCCTGGTTGCATCGGCCGGGGAGTTGTCGGACCTGCC
>JBBRHT010000093.1:0-7776 GCA_038222295.1 Lysobacterales bacterium | reverse complement strand
AATCATGTCGGCGTCATTCTCGTTCGCCGCCTCCAGAATTTTCGACCAGGGCACCATCACGCCCAGGTCGACCACCTCGAAGTTGTTGCAGGCGAGCACGACGCCGACGATGTTCTTGCCGATGTCGTGCACATCGCCCTTGACCGTCGCCATCACGATCTTGCCGGCGGATTTGCCCGTGTCGCCGGTACGCAGCTTCTCGGCCTCGATATACGGCAGCAGGTGCGCGACCGCCTTCTTCATCACCCGCGCGGACTTCACGACCTGCGGCTGGAACATCTTGCCTGCTCCGAACAGGTCGCCGACGACATTCATGCCGTCCATCAACGGGCCTTCGATGACATCGAGCGGGCGTGTGGACAGCGCGCGCGCTTGCTCGGTGTCCTGGACGATCCACTGGTCGATGCCGTGGACCAGCGAATGGCTCAGGCGCGCCTGCACCGCTTGATCGCGCCAGGCGAGGTCCTCGACGCGGACTTCGCCCTTCCTGCCCTTGTAGCGATCGGCGATTTCCAGCAGCCGTTCGGTGCCGTCGCTGCGGCGATTCAGCACGACGTCCTCGACGCGCTCGCGCAGGTCGTCGTCCAGGTCGTCGTACAGCGGCATCGCACCGGCATTGACGATGCCCATGTCCATGCCGGCGCGGATCGCGTGGTAGAGGAAGACCACATGGATGGCCTGGCGCACGGGCTCGTTGCCGCGGAACGAGAACGACACGTTCGACACGCCACCCGAGACGTGGCTGAAGGGGAAGCGCTTGCGGAGTTCGCGCGTCGCCTCGATGAAGTCGACCGCGTAGTTGTCGTGCTCCTCGATGCCGGTCGCGATGGCGAAGAGGTTGGGATCGAAGATGATGTCCTCGGGCGGGAAGCCGATTTCCCCGGTGAGCCACGCGTAGGCGCGGGAACAGATTTCCACCTTGCGCTCGGCGGTGTCGGCCTGGCCTTCCTCGTCGAAGGCCATCACGACGACAGCGGCGCCATAGCGCCGCACCAGGCGTGCCTGTCGCAGGAATTCGGCTTCGCCCTCCTTCATCGAGATCGAATTGACGATGCCCTTGCCCTGGAGGCATTTGAGCCCGGCCTCGATCACGCTCCACTTGGAGCTGTCGACCATCACCGGGACGCGGGCGATGTCGGGCTCGGCGGCGATCAGGTGCAGGAACTCCACCATCGCCTTTTCCGAGTCGAGCATGCCCTCGTCCATGTTGACGTCGATGACCTGCGCGCCGTTCTCGACCTGCTGGCGCGCAACCACGACCGCTTCGTCCATGCGGTTGTCGAGGATCAGCTTCTTGAACTGCTTCGAGCCGGTGACGTTGGTGCGCTCGCCGACATTGATGAAGTTGCTCTGCGGCGTGATCACGAGTGGCTCGAGGCCACTCAGGCACGTCTGGCGTGGCAACGCTTTCAACGGCATGTCCTGTTTGCGGTTGGCGCGAGGGCTGGCGACAACCCGGCGACACCGGGGCGGCGCGGCGTGGCGGTCATGCGACGGATTCCAGTCGCGGCAGCTGCCGGGGCGGGAGGCCGTGCACCGCGTGTGCGATGGCAGCGATGTGTTCGGGCGTGGTGCCGCAACAACCGCCAACGATGTTCAGCAGGCCTGCCTGCGCGAAGTCGCGCAACACCATCGCCATGTCTTCGGGCGACTCGTCGTAGTCGCCGAATGCATTGGGCAGCCCGGCGTTGGGGTGGGTGCTGACGTGCACGTCGGCGACCTGCGCCAGGATGTCGATGTGCGGCCGCAGGTCCTTGGCACCGAGCGCGCAATTGAGTCCGATCGACAAGGGCTGCGCGTGCCGCAGCGAATACCAGAAGGCCTCGGCGGTCTGTCCCGACAGCGTGCGGCCGGAGGCATCGGTGATCGTGCCGGAAATCATCACCGGCAGGCGGCCGCCGCGGGCCTCGAACGCGTCGTCGATGGCGAACAGGGCGGCCTTGGCATTGAGCGTGTCGAAGATCGTCTCGACCATCAGCACGTCGCTGCCGCCGTCGATGAGCCCGGACACGGCGTCGCGATAGGTCTCTGCCAGCGCATCGAAACTGGTCGCGCGGAAGCCCGGGCGGTTGACGTCGGGGCTGAGCGACGCCGTGCGGCTGGTCGGCCCGAGCACTCCGATGACGAAGCGCGGCCGTGCGGGGTCCTGCGCCTGGGCGGCATCGCAGGCCGCGCGGGCGAGTGCGGCCCCCTTTTTGTTCAATTCGTGCACCAGGTGTTGGAGGTGGTAGTCGGCCAGCGAGATCGACGTCGAATTGAAGGTATTGGTTTCGACCATGTCGGCGCCGGCCGCCAGGTAGGCGGCGTGGATGCCATGGATGAGCTGCGGGCGGCTGAGCGTCAGCAGGTCGTTGTTGCCGCGCTGGTCGTGGCCATCGCAACCGCAACCTGGGCCGTGGGCATGTCCGCCCGGTGCGAACAGCGCATCGAAGCCCTGGGCGAAGCGCTCGCCGCGATAGTCGGCTTCCTGCAGTTCGTGACGCTGGATCATGGTGCCCATGGCGCCGTCGATCACCAGGATGCGTTCCTCCAGTGCGCGATAGAGGGCGTCCACGCGCGAAGGGTTCAGCCATGGAAGCGTGGTCATGGCTTGAGCCCGATCAAGGAAATCACCTCGAAATGCGGCGGCCGCCGCTCGCGGGTCACCGGCTCGCAGCGGCCGATCTTCAGGCCAGCCTTGTCAACGAAGCGGCGCAGCTCCTTTTCACCGAAGCCCAGGTTGACGTGTCCGTAGGCCTCCACCGCCGCGCGATGCTCGTGTTTGGCCAAGCTGCTCAGCAGCAGGCGTCCGCCGGGCCGCAACACGCGTGCGGCCTCCGCCACGGCCACCACCGGCTTGGCCGCATAGGTCAGCGCATGCATCAGTACCACCAGGTCGAAACTGTCGTCCGCGAACGGCAGGCTGTGCATGTCGCCTTCGCGCACCTGCACGTTCCTGTATCGGCTCAGGCGTTCGGACGCGGCAGCGACGACGCGTGCGCTGGTGTCGACACAGACGTAGCGCTTGGAATGCGGCGCGAGCAGTTCGGCCAGGACGCCATCCCCGGAGGCGATATCCAGTACGTCGCCGGGTTCCAGCAAGGGCACCGCGGTGCGCGCCAGCGCTTCCCAGGTGCGGCCGGGCGAATAATGCCGCTCCATGTCGCCGGCGACGGAATCGGCCCAGTTCTGGTCGGCAGCCCGCATGGCCAGCACCGCTGGCACGCGTTCCGCATCCTGCCGCAGCAGCGGGTCATCGCTGCCGTTGCTGATCGACAGCCACAACGCGCGCTGCGTCAGGTCGAGCGTGGCATCGTCGAACCGGTAGTAGGCCGACACGCCGGCGCGACGGTCGCGCACCAGGCCCGCGTCCTTGAGCTTGGCCAGGTGCGTCGAGACGCGTGGCTGTGCCAGCTGCGTGATCGCCGACAGTTCGGCGACGGTCAGTTCCTCGCCTTCCAGCAGGCTCAGGAGGCGGACGCGGGTTGCGTCGGCAAAGACCCTGAGGCGATTGGACCAGCCTTCGAGATCCATCAATATCTTTCCATCGCGATTCAGAGATAAGTGTCGGACGCATGGCCGATCGGGTCAAGCGGCGGCTGGATCCGGCTTGCGGTGTGGCCTTTGGTCGGGTGGGCCGCCGGTGAAAAGCCCGCCAGCGTGTCCTGCGGCGCGTGGCGACGCGGCGCAGTTCGAGGGTGAACGTGTGGGGTCGCGGCGCGGCCCGCTACAATTGCCGTTCTGCCTGGACAGCCGAGGTGATTGCGTGGATTTCAGTTTCACCGAAGAGCAGTTGATGCTCCAGGACGTCGCGCGTCGGATCGCGCAGGAAAAAATCGCCCCCAGCGCGGAGCATTTCGACAAGACCGGCGACTTTCCGCTGGACAACATCCGCCTGCTCGGCGAGAACGGGCTCATGGGCATCGAAGTCCCGGCCGAATACGGCGGCGCCGGGATGGACTCGATTGCCTATGTGCTGGCGATGATCGAGATCGCTGCCGCGGATGCGGCGCACTCGACGATCATGTCGGTCAACAATTCCCTGTTCTGCAACGGCATCCTGACCCACGGCACCGAAGAACAGAAACAGCGTTACGTGCGCGAGATCGCCGAGGGCACGCAGATCGGCGCCTTTGCCCTCACCGAGCCGCAATCGGGCTCCGACGCCACCGCGATGCGCTGCCGCGCCGTCAAGCAGGCCGACGGCAGCTTCGTCATCAACGGCAAGAAAAGCTGGATCACCTCGGGGCCGGTCGCCCGCTATCTCGTCCTGTTCGCGATGACCGAGCCGGACAAGGGCGCCCGCGGCATCACGGCGTTCATGATCGATGCGCAGCGCGAAGGCTTCCACCGCGGCAAGACCGAGCCCAAGCTCGGGATCCGTGCGTCGGCCACGTGCGAGATCGAATTCAGCGGGTATGTCGCCCGTGCCGAGGACGTGCTCGGCGAGGAAGGCCACGGTTTCAAGATCGCCATGAGCGTGCTGGACGCCGGACGCATCGGCATCGCGTCGCAGGCCATCGGCATCGGACGCGCCGCCTACGAGGCGACGCTGGAATACGTGCGCGAGCGCAAGGCGTTCGGCCAGCCGATCGGTTCCTTCCAGATGACGCAGGCCAAGATCGCCGACATGAAGTGCAAGCTCGATGCTTCGCTCCTGCTTACCCTGCGGGCTGCATGGCTGAAGGGGCAGGGGCGTCGCTTCACCACGGAAGCCGCGGTCGCCAAGTTGACCGCATCGGAAGCAGCCATGTGGATCGCGCACCAGGCGGTGCAGATCCATGGCGGCATGGGCTACTCGAAGGAGATGCCGCTGGAGCGTTACTTCCGCGATGCCAAGATCACCGAAATCTACGAGGGCACCAGCGAGATCCAGCGACTGGTGATCGCCCGCCAGGAAACCGGGCTGCGCTGACCCCGACGGCCGCGCCGCGCGCGGCTCCCATATCCGCAATCGACCGATCCCAATGAGCGCAAACACGCATTCGTCTTCCCTCGCCACTGGCAGCGAGCCAGCAACGCCTGTTTCGATTCCCTTCGAACTGGTCTTCGACGCACTGCGCAAGCATGTGCCGAAGGACCAGCAGGCCCAGGCCGAACTGTTCACCAGGGCCTTCTACCGGCGCATGACGGCCGAGGAGTTCGCGCTGCACAGCCCCGATGCATGGGCCGTGCTGGCTGCCGATTTCCTCGACCTGGCGCGCACCCGCAAACCTGGCGAGGCGCAGGTGCGGGTGTTCAACGCCAACCTGGCGCAGCATGGCCTGGAGTCGCCGCACACGATGCTGCAGGTCGTCAACGACGACATGCCGTTCCTTGTCGATTCGGTGACGATGGCGCTGGCGGAGTTGGGCATCGGCGTACACGTCCTCGGCCACCCGGTGGTGCGCTTCCTCCGTGACAAGACCGGCAAGGTGGATGTCGTTGGCGAGGGTCAGGCGGAATCGCTGATCCACCTGGAAATCGATCGCCAGCCTGCCGAGGCGATGCCGCAGATCGAAGACGCGATCCGGAAAGTACTGGCCAATGTCCGCGCGATCGTCGCGGACTGGGACGCGATGCGCGCCAGGATGTTGCAGATCGCAGACGAGTTGCCGACGCGAACCATGCCGGTGTCGCCCGCCGGGCGCTCGGAGGCGCAGGCATTCCTGCGTTGGGCGTCCGAGAACCACTTCACCTACCTGGGCTATCGCGAGTACCAGGTCACCGACGAGGATGGCCAGGCGCTGCTGTGCCCGGTGGAGACGTCGGGGCTGGGCCTGCTGCGCGGGCAGGACATCAGCCGGCCGCGGCCGCTGGCGTCGCTCGCCGCGCACTACATGCCGCAGTCCGGATCCGTCGATGCGTTGATCCTGACCAAGACCAATGCGCGCGCGACGGTGCATCGCCCGGGGTACATGGACTACATCGGCGTGCTCCAGTTCGACGACAGCGGCAAACCGGTCGCAGAACAGCGCTTCCTTGGCCTGTACACGTCCAGCGCCTACAACCGCCGACCGTGGGAAATCCCGCTGATCCGCGAGCGCCACGACCACGTCATGCAGCAGTCCGGCCTGGCGCCCGACGGACACAGTGGAAAGGCACTGCGCCACATCCTCGAGACGCTGCCGCGCGATGAATTGTTCCAGGCCAGCGAAGACGAGCTGCTGCGCACCAGCCTGGGAATCCTTGGCCTGCAGGAGCGCCTGCGCAGCAAGCTGTTCCTGCGGCGGGACCGTTACGGCCGGTTTTTCTCCGCGCTGGTGTACATCCCGCGCGATCGGTTCAACACCGAGGTCCGCGACCGCATCGAGTCGATGCTCAGGCGTGTGCTGCACGGCGCCAGCGTGGACACAACGGTTCAGGTCGGCGAGTCGCCACTTGCCCAGCTGCACATGATCGTGCGGCCCGAAGGCAGGGAAGTGGGCGAGGTCGATACCTCCGCGCTGCAGGCCGAACTGACCGAGATCGTGCGCAACCGGCATGACGACCTTCGCGACGAACTGCTGGCACGCCATGGCGAAGAGCAGGGCTTGATGCTCGCCAATCGCTATGGGCGTGCGTTGCCGACCGGCTACATGGAAGGCGTCACGCCGCAGGTCGCTGCGGACGACGTCCAGTGCCTGTCGAAATTGTCGGCCCAGGATGACCTGCGGATCAGTTTGTACCGCCGCGCCGACGGGTGCCTGCGGCTGAAGTTCTACCACTGGAAGGACGACATCCCGCTGTCCGATGTGCTGCCGATGATGGAGAACATGGGACTCCGGGTGATCTCCGAGCACCCCTACCGGATCGCGCTTGGAAACGATGTCGCCTATATCCAGGACTTCGAGGTCGAAGCGGCTGCACCACTTGACGTCGAGCGCCTGGACGAGAATTTCGAGGAGGCGTTTTCGCAGCTGTGGCGCGGCCAGGCCGAGAACGACGGGTTCAACCGCCTGATCCTGGCGGCGGGACTGTCGTGGCGGCAGGTGGCGATGCTGCGCGCCTACAGCAAGTACCTGCAGCAGCTGGGCGTGCCGTTCTCGCAGGCGTACGTCGAGCAGACGTTCTCCCGCTACCCGTTGCTGGCCCGGTTGCTGGTCGAGATGTTCGAGGCCCGCTTCGATCCGGCCACCGGATCGGAAGCAGCGCCCGAAGTGGCTGACGGAATGCTGCGACTGCAGGCGCAGTTCGCGTCGCTCGCAGCTGGCGATGCGGCGGCGACCGCGGCACTGCAGCCGGTGATCGCGGCCCGGACCGGTTCGCGCGAGCGCCAGGTCGAAGCCACCAGGGCGGCCGTGCTGACCTTGCTCGACCGCGTGTCGAGCCTGGACGAGGACCGCATCATCCGCAGCTTCATTGGCGTCATCGATGCCACGCTGCGCACCAGCTATTACCTCAACATCATCGGCCTGCCCCGCGCCGATGGAGAGGCCAGGGATTACGTCAGCTACAAGCTCGATTCCGCGCTGGTTCCCGACCTGCCCAAGCCGCGCCCCTACCGCGAGATCTTCGTCTATGGCGCGCGGGTGGAAGGCGTGCACCTGCGCTTCGGCCCGGTCGCGCGCGGCGGACTGCGCTGGTCGGATCGCCGCGAGGATTTCCGCACGGAAGTGCTGGGCCTGGCAAAGGCGCAGATGGTCAAGAACACCGTCATCGTCCCCGTGGGTTCGAAGGGCGGGTTTTTCTGCAAGCAGCTGCCCAGTCCGGCGGTGGATCGCGATGCCTGGTTTGCCGAGGGCGTCGCCTGCTACAAACGTTTCATCAATGCATTGCTGGACATCACCGACAACCTTGTCGATGGGCACGTCGTGCACCCGCCGGATGTGGTGCGGC
>JBBRHT010000092.1:0-7822 GCA_038222295.1 Lysobacterales bacterium | reverse complement strand
TGGTTGTGGATGGTGCGGGTGCTGACTCCCAGTGCAGCTGCCGTGGCGCACTTGTCGCCATCGAAGTGTTCCAGCGTCTTCATCAGCATCGCCGTTTCCATTTCCGCGAAGCTCATGCCGACGCGGAAGACGAGTTGCGTGCTTTCGTCGGTCACCGACGCCGCCCGTTGCGGGTAGAGCGTCACGCGGTCGCCATCCGCCATCAGGTAGGCGCGGTTGATCGCACTGCGCAATTCACGCACGTTGCCGGGCCAGCGATGCTGGCGCAGGGCATCGTGGCAGCGCGGGTCGAGCTTGTGGCTGGTGCCCCTGCCCGTGTTGAGCTCGTCCAGGAACGCCTGCGCCAGCAACAGGATGTCCTCGTCGCGATCGCGCAGTGGCGGCAGGGAGATCTCGTATCCTGCCAGCCGGTAATACAGGTCGTCGCGCAGCAGGCCATCACCGATGGCCGCATGCGGATAGCGGTTGGTCGCCGCGATGACGCGGGCAGCGACGGCGATCTCCGCGCTGCCGCCCACGCGCGTCACCGCGCCCGATTCGAGTACCCGTAACAGGTACACCTGCAACTGCAGTGGCATCTCCGCGATTTCGTCCAGGAACAAGGTTCCATGTTGCGCCTGCTCGAACACGCCGATATGCCGTGCACTGGCGCCGGTGAAGCTGCCGCGCTCATGGCCGAAGAGGTGGCTGGCGAGCAGCTCGGGCGCAACGGCGCCGCAATTGACTGCAACCAATGGTCCGCGCCTGCCACTGGCGCGATGCAGGGCGCGCGCGACGACTTCCTTGCCGGTGCCGGTTTCCCCGGTCAGCAACACCGGGACATCGCACGCGGCGACCTTGCCGATTTCGTGGCGCAGCCGCCGGATGGCGCGACTTTCGCCGACCAGTCCGAGGTCGGCATCGCCGGTGGCGGCGCTGCGACGCGATACCCGGAGCGAGACTTCACGCAGCAACTGGTCGAGCTTGCCCAGGCTCAGCGGCTTGGTCAGGTAGTCCGAGACTGGCATCGAGACCGCCCGCGCCGCGGACTCCACGGTGGGTTGCCCGGTGACGAAGACGATCTTGCCGTAGTCGTCGAGTTCGAACTTCTCGAGCACGTCGAACCCGGAACCGTCGGGAAGGTCGGTATCGAGCAGGCTCAGGTCGCGCGGCATGCACGAAAAACGCTCCGACTCGGCGACCGAGTGGGCGACATGGGTGGCGAAGCCACGGCTGCGGGCAAGGGTGGCGGCTTCCGCGGCGAAGGTGCGATCATCATCGACGATCACCAGGACAGGTTCGTTCATGGCGCGACTTATAGTCCAGCAACGCGTCGGTCGCGGTGAAGGAAAGTTGCGTAAATAGTGGGAAAACCGACCAATTCCGCATTCAGGATGCAAGGCCGTTGGCAGCTGCGGCGTGCGCCGGTCACGCGGTGCCGACTGCCGCGTGTGCAAGGTTCCGCAGCTGTGAGGGCGAGGAGAGGGGAATGCCGAAGCGGGTGGGGTCCGGCCAGTTGGCGGCTGCGATGGCCGCCGCATGCTGCGCGGTGTGCGCCAGCGCATCGGCGCAGCCGCCTTCCACGCTGCCGGGCGTGATGGTCGTGGGCCAGCGACAACTGGCCGGCACGCCGGCATCCGTCGACCGCGTGCAGGCCGACGCAGTCCCCGCACGTGCCCGGCTGAGTGTTTCCGAATGGCTGGTCGGCGTCCCCGGTGTCGCTGCGCACGACCGCCAGAACCTGGCGCAGGATGTGCAGCTGACCATCCGTGGATTCGGCGCGCGCTCGGCGTTTGGTGTCCGTGGGCTGCAGATCTTCGTCGACGGCATCCCCGCAACCATGCCGGACGGACAAGGCCAGGTGTCGCATGTTCCGCTGGCGGCACTGGCGCGCGTGGAGGTCTTGCGTGGGCCGTTTTCCGCGCTGTACGGCAACGCATCCGGTGGCGTGATCGAGTTCTCCAGCAGTGATCCACCGCCACGGGTCGACGCCGGACTGCACCTGGCCACTGGCAGCGATGCCATGGTCGATGTCGCGTCCTGGGTGGGCGCTCCGTGGACGGCTGGCGGCGATGGTGGGTTCCGCATCGATGCCGATCGGCTCGAACTTGGCGGCTACCGCGAACACAGTCGCGCGCGACGCGACATCGCGCAGGCGCGGTTGCTGGCGAGCACACGGTCCGGCGCCAGCGTGGCATTGACGCTCAATGGTTTCGACCTGCGCGCCGACGACCCGCAGGGGCTGACGCGCGAGCAGGCCGAACAGTCCCCTCGCATGGCGAGTGCTGGCGCGATTGCATTCGACACGCGCAAGCGTGCGCGGCAGGAGCAGGCCGGACTGCGCGTGGAGCAATCGCTGGGCGAGCGCAATACGCTCACCTTGGGCGCATGGAGCGGAACCCGGACGACATTCCAGATGCTGTCGGTGCCGGTCGCCGCGCAGGGGGCGCCAGGTAGTGGCGGTGGCGTCGTGGACCTGGCGCGCGACTTCAGCGGCGCCGACCTGCGATGGCGTGGCGATACCACGCTCGGCGGCCGTCCCGCGAGCCTGACGCTGGGCGTGGAGTCGCAGCAATCACGCGAGCATCGGCGCGGATTCGAGAACTTCGTGGGCGAGCAGCTGGGCGTGGCCGGGGCACTGCGGCGCGACCAGCGCGACAGCGTCGCCAGCCATGACGCCTATGCCGAAGCGCGCTGGATGTTCCTCACGCACTGGACTGCGACCGTGGGCGTGCGTCGCAGCCGCGTCGACTTCGACTCGCGCGATGCCTACGTCGCTGCGGGCAATCCCGACGACAGTGGTGCATTGCGCTACCGGCAGACGACGCCGGTGGCCGGCCTGCTGTACCAGCCATTCGCAGGACTCGACGTCTTTGCCAATGCTGGCCGCGGATTCGAGACGCCGTCGCTCAGCGAATTGGCCTACCGGACCGATGGTCGGAGCGGACTCAACACCGCGCTGCGGCCCGCGCGCAGCAATAACGCGGAGGTCGGTGCTCGCCTGCGCCGCGGCGCGCAGTCGCTGTCGGTGGCGGTCTTCGCCAGCCGCACCAGGGACGAACTCGTCGTCGCGAGCAACAGCGGTGGCCGCAGCACCTACGCCAACGCCTCGACGAGCGATCGCCGCGGCTGGGAGCTGTCGGCCTCGGGGCCGCTGTCGGCGCGCTGGGATTATGCCGTCGCCTACAGCCGGCTCGACGCGCGCTACGCCAACGCGTTCACCACCTGTCGTGCACCGCCATGCGTGCAGCCGGATACCGTCGTTCCCAGCGGTAACCGCATTCCCGCGACCGCGCCGCAATCGGCGTGGGCCCAGCTGCGCTGGCATCCACGCGCAGACCTGGACTTCTTCGCGCAGGGCAGTGCCGTCGGCCGGATCCATGCCGACGACGCCAACACCGCCTGGGCACCCGGTCACGCAACGCTCGACCTCGGCGTCGAACGACGCTGGACGCTGTCGGGACTCTCCCTGCAGGCGTTCGGGCGGATCGACAACCTGCTCGATCGCCGCGTCGTGGGATCCGTCATCGTCAACGACAACAACGGGCGCTATTTCGAACCAGCGCCCGGCCGTGGCTGGGTGGTGGGAGTGTCGCTACAGCGCACATCAGCAAGCCTTTGATTGACCCTTGACCAGCTGCGTCCCTGTCCTTCTTCATCACCTCGCTGTTGTTTGGTGGGCCATGCTGCACGGGCACGATGGTCACGCCATGAGGATCCTGCCGGTACGATGTGTGGATGGAACAAATCAGCCATCCAACCGTGGACGCGGTCATGCGCCAGGCCCGGGCGCAACTCGATGCCGTCGATGCGGAGTTCCTGCTCGCGCATGCGCTCGGCCGCTCGCTCACGTGGATCCATGCGCATGGCGATGCCGTCGTCGATCCGACGGTTCGAAGGCAATACGCAGAACTGATCCGGCGGCGAGCCGACGGGGAGCCGGTGGCGTACCTGACCGGCTCGCGCGGCTTCTGGACGCTCGGGCTGCAGGTGACGCCGGATACCTTGATTCCGCGTGCCGAAACGGAATTGCTGGTCGAGCTGGCGCTGGCGCGACTGCCCGGCGATCGCGCGCTTCGCATCGCAGACCTGGGAACCGGCAGTGGCGCGATCGCGCTTGCCCTGGCCAGCGAGCGGCCGCGCGCGACGGTGCTGGCCACCGACGCCAGCGACGCCGCGCTGGCGGTCGCTCGTCGCAACGCCGACGCGCTGGGAATCGGATCGATTGCCTTCGCGCCGGGCGACTGGTGCGCGGCACTCGGAGCGGCCAAATTCGACCTGGTCGCGAGCAATCCGCCCTACTTGGCCGACACGGATCCCCATCGCTGGGCTGGCGACCTGCGTTTCGAACCCGCGACGGCATTGGTCTCCGGCAGCGATGGCCTGGATGCGTTGCGGAGCATTGTTCGCGACGCGCCGTCACACCTGGTCGCGGGCGGCTGGCTGTTGCTGGAACATGGATGGGAGCAGGGCGCGGCGGTCCGCCAGTTGCTGACAGATGCGGGCTTCGCCGATATCGCCACCGAGCAGGACCTCGAACACCGGGACCGGGTCACGCTGGGGCGGCTGTGCCGCTGACTTCATCGGTGCCGGCGCTAACATGACGCCAGGCCAGACAAGGATGCCCGACATGCGGACGCTGTACCCGGAGATCGAACCCTACGACAGCGGCATGCTGGCCGTCGACGCCCGCCACGCGTTGTATTACGAGCAGTGCGGAAACCCGCATGGCAAGCCGGTGGTGTTGCTGCATGGCGGGCCTGGTGCCGGGTGCAGCGCCAAGATGCGCCGTTTCCACGACCCGCGGAAATACCGCATCGTGCTGTTCGACCAGCGCGGCAGCGGGCGGTCCACGCCGCACGCGGATCTCGTCGACAACACCACCTGGCACCTAGTCGCCGACATCGAACGCCTGCGCGACACGCTGGGGATCGATCGCTGGCAGGTGTTCGGCGGCAGCTGGGGATCGACGCTGGCGCTGGCATACGCGCAGGCCCATCCGCAGCGCGTCACCGGACTGGTGCTCCGCGGCATCTTCATGTTGCGTCGCTGGGAGCTCGAATGGTTCTACCAGGAAGGTGCGTCGCGGCTGTTCCCCGAGGCATGGGAGCGCTATGTCAGCGCAATCCCGGACGCTGAGCGTGCAGACATGATCAGCGCCTTCCATCGCCGCCTGACGTCGGATGACGAAGCGGTGCAGCTGGCGGCGGCGCGCGCATGGAGCGTGTGGGAGGGCGTGACGAGTTTCCTGCAGGCGGATGCGGCCTTCGTCAGCGGACACGAGGACGCGGCATTCGCACTGGCCTTCGCGCGCATCGAAAACCATTACTTCGTCAATCGCGGCTTCTTCGAGGTCGATGACCAGCTGCTGCGTGATGCGCCGCGCATCGCCGACATTCCCGGCGTCATCGTCCATGGGCGCTATGACGTGGTCTGCCCGGCACGGAACGCGTGGGACCTGCATCGTGCATGGCCGCGCGCCGAATTGATGATCTCGCCAACTTCGGGACATTCGGCGTTCGAGGCCGAGAACGTGGCGTCACTGGTGCTGGCCACGGACCGGTTTGCCTGATCGACGGATCCCGCATGCCGGGCGGCGGTCGCGACCTCCGCACGCCGGCATCAACGTGCGGGTGCGGGGCTGCCGTCGGGATCGTGGTCGATCATCCACAGGCCGGCCCAGAGCTTGAGATCGACTTCGAACCCATCGCGCGATTTCTGCATCAGCCATGCCGGTGCGGCGTTGCGTGGCACCGCGTGCACCGTGATGTCCTCGCCGGCGACGCCGCCACCCGCGCCGACCCGGGTCAGGCCGGTCGCGCGGACGAACGCGATGCGCTCGCTGGTCAGCCCGGCGGATGTCGGGCCGGTCAGCAACACATCGACATCCGTCGCCTTCCAGCCGGTCTCCTCGATCAGTTCCCGTCGTGCGGCATCCTCCAGCGTGTCGCTGTCATGGTCGTCGCCAACCAGTCCGGCCGGCATCTCGATGGTCCGGCATCCAAGCGGGATGCGGTATTGCTCGACGAACAACACGTCGTCATCCGGCGTGACCGCGATGATGATGACGGCCATGCCCTGCGCGTGGACGCGCTCGACGTATTCCCAGTGTCCATCGACGACCATGCGCAGGTAACGGCCTTCGTACACGACGTTGCGCTGGCTCATGTTCATGCGTCTCCTTTTCGCACAGCTTACCCGGCCAGCCGCTGCCGGCATCCCGGCCGCTCGCGCCGCGCCATGCGTCAGCCAGGCACGAACTCGGTGCCGGAAGCGGCATGCAGGCGCCGGCGCGTGAGTGGTCCAAAGCCAAGGGCCTGGGACAGCGACGCCAGCGCCACGCCGTCGGCCCGGCCGCGTGTGAAGTCGCCCGCGCCATCGAGCGGCGCGTCCAGCGCAATGGTGGACAGCTGCCGGCACAACAACGCTTGCTCGTGGTGCAGGCGCAGCTTGACCGCCGCCTGCGCGGCACCGCGGAAGCGCAGGAATGGCACTTCGTCGATGCGCGCGAGCAGGGCGTCAAGGCTGCCGAAGTGCGCCAGCAGGACCACCGCCGTCTTCGCGCCAATGCCGGGAACACCGGGGATGTTGTCCACCGCGTCGCCGCACAGCGCCAGGTAATCGGCGATCTGGTGCGCGTGGACGCCATGGCGTGCCTTGACGCCCGTCGCATCCCAGCGCTGTCCGCGCGCGAAGTCCCATTGCTCGTCCAGGCCCTCGAGCAACTGCGACAGGTCCTTGTCGGCCGAGATGATCACTGCGTGGTGCCCACGCTGGCGCGCGATGTGCAAGGCGCTGCCGATGAGGTCGTCGGCTTCGTATTCGCGATGCGCCAGCACCACCAGGCCCAGTGCGACGCACAGTGCCTTGCACTGCCCGAACTGGCGCCTGAGTTCTTCCGGCGCCGGTTCGCGATTGGCCTTGTAGGCCGGGTACAGCGCATTGCGGAAGCAGCTGTCGAGCGCTTCGTCGAAGGCGACCGCGATGTGGCTGGGCTGTTCGCGTTCGAGCAGTTCCAGCAGGAATCGCGCAAAGCCGTGGACGGCATTGGTCGGCCAGCCGTCGTCGTCGCGGAACGTGTCGGGCATCGAATGCCAGGCGCGGAAGACGTACAGGCTGGCATCCACCAGGTACAGGGCCGCGGGCGCGGCGACATGATCGGGCGGAGCGTTGTTCGTCGGTGTCATGCCGGCGTCCAGTCGCTGAGCAACGCGCGCGGATCGGGGCGATCGCGTTCCGGCGCCTCGACCAGGGGCGTGCCGATGTGCACGAACCCGGTGATGCGTTCGTCCACGTCGAGGCCGAGCGTGCGCTGGACGACGTCGTCGTAGGCGGGCCAGCCCGTCAGCCATTGCGCACCGAACCCGGCGGCCTGTGCCGCCTGCAGCAGCGCAAAGCACACGCACGACGCCGTCGAGGCGCGTTCCGAAACCGGGATCTTGTCGTCCGGACCGAGTCGGGCGATGACGGCGACGATGACGGGCGCATGGCTGAACCGGTTGCGGTCCTTGTCCAGCACCGCCGTGCTGGCGTTGGCGTCACGATCGAGCGCGCGTGCGACCAGCATCTCGCCCAACGCATGGCGCGCCTGGCCGCTGATGCGCAGGAACCGGAACGGAACGCGCTTGCCGTGGTCGGGCACCCGCACCGCGGATGCCAGCATCCGCAGCAGCGTGGCATCGTCGGGGCCGGGGTTGCCCAGCTGGCGCGACGGCGTCGAGCGGCGTGAATCCAGGCAGCCAAACGAAACCGTCACGAATGCTGCCGCCGGCGGTCAGCCAACTGGCTGGGGAATGGAAGGGGCATCACAGAATCCAATCCGGGTTGTGGACGCTGCCCATGG
>JBBRHT010000091.1:0-8006 GCA_038222295.1 Lysobacterales bacterium | reverse complement strand
TACAAGCCAGACGCGGAACTCGCCTTCATGTCTGTCGAGTACATCATGCGCGACGTCGACTGGGGCTGGCTGATCCGCTACATGCACTCCACCGGCGCGTCGATGTTCTTCGTGGTCGTCTACCTGCACATGTTCCGCGGTCTGATGTACGGCAGCTACCAGAAACCGCGCGAGCTGGTGTGGCTGCTCGGAATGGTCATCTACCTGGTGCTGATGGCCGAAGCCTTCATGGGCTACGTCCTGCCGTGGGGACAGATGTCCTTCTGGGGCGCGAAGGTGATCATTTCGCTCTTCGGCGCCATTCCCTACATCGGGCAGGGGCTGACCGAATGGATCATGGGCGACTACCTGCCCGCGGATGCGACGCTGGGTCGTTTCTTCGCACTACACGTGATCGCGCTGCCGCTGGTCCTGCTGCTGCTGGTCGTGCTGCACCTGGGGGCACTGCATGAAGTCGGCTCGAACAACCCAGATGGCGTCGACACCAAGAAAGGGCCGAAGGGCAATCGCTGGTCGCCGATCGCGCCCACCGACTCCATCCCGTTCCATCCGTATTACACGGTGAAGGACCTGGTCGGCGTCGGCTTCTTCCTGATGCTGGCGGCGTTCATCATCTTCTTCGCGCCGACATTCGGCGGCGTGTTCCTGGAGCCCGACAACTTCACCGCGGCCAACCCGCTGGTGACGCCGACCAACATCAAGCCGGTCTGGTACTTCACCCCGTATTACGCGATGTTGCGCGTGGTGCCGTCGTTCTTCGCGATCAAGCTCTGGGGCGTGCTGGTGATGTTCGGCGCGATCGTGGTGCTGTTCTTGGTGCCATGGCTGGACAAGAGCCCGGTCAAGTCGTATCGCTACCGCGGCAAGCTGTCCTGGCTGATGCTGGGGATGTTCGTCGTGTGCTTCGTCTGGCTGGGGAAGATCGGCGGAGGCCCGGGTACCGACCCGGCCGAAGTGATCATCGGCCGGACGCTGACCTTCCTCTACTTCGTGTTCTTCATCACCATGCCGCTGTGGACCAAGCTCGACAAGACCAAGCCGGTGCCTGCCCGGGTGACGACGCATGATTAAGCCCGCCATCTCCAGGGCATTGCCCGCGCTGTTTGCCGCCGTGCTGCTGACCGGCACCGTGTTTGCCGCGCCGGTCTTTGCGCAGGAGGGTGCAGACCTTCCGCACGCCGGCACGGACCTCTCGGATCGTGCCTCGCTGCAGCGCGGCGCCGCGCTGTTCATGAACTACTGCTCGGGCTGCCACTCGCTGCAGTACCTGCGCTACTCCCGCATGGCCACTGACCTGGGCCTGACCGAGGACGAGGTGCAGGACAACCTCAACTTCAGCGGCAGCAAGGTCGGCGAGCACATGCAGGTCGCGCTGACCAAGGACGAGGGCGAGCAGTTCTTCGGCAAGGCGCCGCCGGACCTGAGCGTGATCGCGCGCGTGCGCGGCAGCGACTGGATCTACAACTACCTCAAGTCGTTCTACGTCGACGAAGCGCGTCCGGTCGGCTGGAACAACACGATCTTCCCCAACGCATCCATGCCCAACCCGCTGTGGCAGCTGCAGGGCGTGCAGCATGCGCAGCTCGGCAAGCCCGATGCGAGCGGCGACCGTCCGGTGGAGAAGCTGCTGATTCCGCAGCCCGGCGAGCAGACGGCCGAACAATTCGACCAGACGGCTCGCGACATCGCCACTTTTCTCGAGTACGCGGGTGAGCCGGCTGCAATCCAGCGCGAGAGTCTTGGCGTCTGGGTGATCCTGTTCCTGGCGTTCTTCACGTTCCTTGCCTGGTTGCTGAAGAAGGAATACTGGCGCGACGTGCACTGAGCGCCCTTCGCTGGCCCGCGCGCGCATGATGGGTGCGTGCGGACCTCGGGAACGGCTGTCCTGGACAGTTGCTCCCGGACAACGGGGGGCGTGCCCGGGAGACCGTGGCGACCGACTGCAAGGGGCAGCCGGCGTCGATGCGATTGGCGGATTACCAGTCGCTGGAGAAGCCGATGATGGCTACGAGCCCGCGCATGCGTAACGCACTGACCCTGTTCTCATCCGTCGACGATGTGCTGTGCCACCGCGTGCGGCTGGTACTGGCCGCCAAGGGTGTCACCTACGACCTGATTCCGGTCGATCCGCAGAACCCTCCCGAAGACCTGATCGACCTCAACCCCTATCACTCGGTGCCGACACTGGTTGAGCGCGAGCTCGTGCTGTATGCGGCATCGGTGGTGAGCGAATACCTGGACGAGCGCTACCCGCATCCGCCGCTGATGCCGGTCGATCCCCTGTCGCGCGCCCGGCTGCGCCTGGCGATGCTGCGCATCGAGCACGATTGGGTTCCCCAGGTCCAGGCGATCCAGCTGGGCAACAAGCAGCAGGCCGAAGCCGCACGCAAGCGGCTCAAGGAGCTCCTGACCGCTGCGGTTCCGCTGTTCAAGGCCAGCAAGTTCTTCCTCAATCCCGAAATGAGCCTGGCCGACTGCGCCATGGCGCCGATCATCTGGCGACTCGATGCGCTGGGCGTCGGCCTGCCGAAGGACGGAAAGGCGATCGAGGACTACGGCAACCGCATTTTCCGCAACCCCGGCTTCGCCCGCAGCCTGACGCCGCAGGAGAAGAACCTGCGCCCGATGCCCACGTGAACCCATTGGTGCGGACCACCCGCAGGACCGCATGACCGACGACCAGGCGCAGATGACCAGCCATCGCCCGTACCTGTTGCGGGCGCTGTACGAGTGGATCTCCGACAACGACATGACGCCGCACCTGCTGGTCGATGCCGGACAGGCTGGCGTGCAGGTGCCTTCGCACACGGTCAAGGATGGCAAGGTCGTGCTCAACATCGCCGCCCGCGCGGTGGGGTCGCTCGAGCTGGGCAATGACGCGGTGCAGTTCACCGCGCGGTTCGGCGGTGTCAGCCATCCGGTGTACGTCCCGGTGTCCGCGATCCTGGCGATCTACGCGCGCGAGACCGGGCAGGGGATGGCATTGCCCGAGGATTCCAGCGCAACCGGCACCGATGGCGAGCCACCAACGCCACCGTCTGATCCAGGCGGAAGCGAGCCGGCCCCGCCGAAACGCGGTGGGCACCTGCGCATTGTCAAATGAGGCTCGGTGGATCCTGACCCGCCGCGCCCGATCGATGCAGCGGCATGACGCCAGTCCCCCGCATCGGTCCGCTGAAGCTCACCAGGCGCTCGCCCCGCAAGACCAGTCGGCCAATGTGCCGGTCGTCGCCTTCGTGCGAATACTCGAAGCGGAAGCTGCGTTCGAATCCCAGCCGGCCATCCTCTCCGCGCCGAAGCCGTAGGCCGCTGGCGTGGACGGTTTCGTCCAGCCACTGGACCCCGGCAGCGCGACAGGCGTCCCGGCCCATCTGGCCGGCGCGCTCGGCTGCCGCACGGGCAGCGCTCCAGGCGACGAAGCCCAGGGACAGGCAAACCATGAGGATCAACAGGGTTGGCATCCGGTCAATGTGCAGCACGCAAACGTGACCGGCAAGTCGGGCGTTGCACGGTCTTCACGCATACACTTCCAGCCTTCCATCTCCTGTCGAGCCAGGTGACCCGCATGAAACTCGTCTTTCCCGGTGGTGAGCATCCCCAGGTGCTGCTCGGCCTCGGGATCAACCGGATCGGATCGGATCCGCAGGCCAACATCGTGCTCGACCGGCCGGGTGTGAGGCCGCAGCACTGCGAGCTGCACGTGACTGCACACGGCGTCACCTTGCACGTTCCGCCGGGGACGACAGTCAGCGTCAATGGCCGGGCCGTGGACGGCCTCATCGCCCTGCGTCCGGACGACAGTGTCGCCTTCGATCGCGTGCTCGCGCGCCTGTCCTCGATGGAAGGTGCGCCAATCCTGCGACACGGCGGTGCGCTGCCGCTTCCCGCCAATGACGATCCCGGCGCGACCGCGGTGCGTCCGGTGCTGCCGAAATACGTCCTGCGCTGCGTGTCGGGACAGGGCTTCGGCCGTAGCTATCCATTGATTGGCCCCACGGTGGTCGGTCGCGCACCCGAGTGCGTGCTGCGGCTGGACGAATCGGGCCTGTCGCGTCAGCACGCACGCTTGGTTCCGACTGGTGATGGCGTCCAGGTCGAGGACCTGGGTTCGACCAATGGCAGCTTCATCAACGGCAAGCGGGTGCAGCGTGGCTTTGCGGGGCCCGGAGATGAGATCGGATTCGACACCCTGCGCTTCCGGGTGACATCGCCGGGCCAGCAGGATCAACCGCTCCCGAAAAGTGGCCCGGGTACGGGTGTCAAAGCCGGAATGTCACCGTGGTGGTGGGTCGGCCTGGCGGCCGCGGGACTGGCGGCCATCTGGATCGCTGCGCTGCTGCGCTGATGTGCCTCGGCGCGCTCGCCGGAGGCGGGCGGCGCCCTGCTGGCGAATTCCCCAGCCAGATCCGGGACTCAGTCGCGCGGCGGCGGTGGTCCCAGTTTCATCGACAGGTCGATGGCGTGCACGTGCTTGGTCAGCGCGCCGATCGAGATGAAGTCCACGCCATCCTCGGCGATGGTGCGCAAGCCAGCGAGGCCGACGCTGCCGGAAACCTCCAGCGGGATCCTCCGCAGGAACGGCGCCGACGACGCGATGCGGACCGCCTCGCGGCGCATCGGCGCATCGAAATCATCGATCAGCACGCGATCGCATCCCGCATGCAACGCCTGTGCGAGTTCGTCCAGGTTTTCCACTTCGACGATCAGCGGCAGCGCCGGGTGAATCGACCGCGCGGAGGCGATGGCGGCGGCAACGGAGCCAGCCGCGCGCACGTGGTTTTCCTTGAGCATGACTGCATCGAACAGGCCCATGCGATGGTTGCAGCCCCCGCCGGCGCGCACTGCGTATTTCTGCGCCTGGCGCAGGCCGGGGATGGTCTTGCGCGTGTCCAGGATGCGCGTGCCGGTGCCCGCCACCGCCGCGACATGGGCGGCAGTGGTGGTCGCCGTCCCGCTCAGCGTCTGCAGGAAGTTCAGCGCGGTGCGCTCGGCGCTCACCAGCGCACGCGATCGTCCTGCCAGTGTCGCCAGGACCGTCCCTGACGCCACCCGGTCGCCATCGCTGACGTTCCATCGGATGTCGACGTCGGGATCCAGGGCGCGATGGCAGGCATCGAACCAGGGCTGGCCGCAGACGACCGCGTCTTCCTTGCACAGCAGGTAGGCGATGTCCGCCACATCAGGAAGCAAGGTGGCGGTTACGTCGCCGCCGCCGAGGTCTTCGGCGAGCGCCGCCTGGACATCGGACCGGATGGTCTCCGGCCCCGGCGGATGCAATGACGCCGGACTGGGTTTGCTCACGCGGCTGGAAAATCCGGAATCTGGCCGAGCGCGATCGCTTCCTCGACAAGCAGCACCGGGATGCCATCCTCGATGCGATACGCCAGCTTGCGGTCGCGCGTCACCAATGCTTCCTTCACGCGTTCATCCTGGATGGACCCATCGACGCGATGGACGCCGCCGTCCGCGACGGCACGATTCAGCACCTCGAGGCCACGCGCCTCCAGCAGCGCCAATGGCTGGCGTGACGCGGGGCAAGCAAGGATTTCGAGCAGCTTGCGGTCCATGGCAATACCGGACTCGTGCGGGAGGCCGGTAGAATACGTCTTTGCGACGGGGGACGACCATGCCTGCCAACCAGACAAGCCCGGCGACGGCGCACACAACCCCGACCGTTGGCGTTGTCATGGGCTCGCGCTCGGACTGGGAGACGATGCAGCACGCGGTCGCCATCCTGGAGAAGCTCGGCGTCGCGCACGAAGTCCGTGTCGTCTCCGCGCATCGCACGCCCGACGTCCTCTTCGAATACGCAGCCACCGCGCAGGCACGCGGACTGCACGCCATCATCGCCGGCGCGGGGGGGGCGGCACACTTGCCCGGAATGCTCGCGGCCAAGACCGCGGTCCCGGTGCTGGGTGTCCCGGTGCAAAGCAAGACGCTCGGCGGGCTCGACTCGCTGCTGTCGATCGTGCAGATGCCGGCAGGCATCCCGGTTGCGACATTCGCCATCGGAAACGCCGGTGCCGCGAACGCCGCGTTGTTCGCGGCCGCCATGCTCGCAGCGCACGATGCGGGCGTCGCGCACGCACTTGCCGCCTATCGCGAACGACAGACCGCGGACGTCCGAGCCAATGACGATCCGCGCAACTGACGCGCATGGCGTCGACGCAAGGGCAGGCGTGGTGATGATGACGGTCGGCATCCTGGGCGGCGGCCAGCTGGCACGCATGCTGGCCCTATCCGGCGCCCCTCTCGGACTGCGTTTCCTGGTCATGGACTCGGTCGCCGATGCCTGCGCCGGGCATTTCGCGCCGATGGTGGTCGGCGATTACCGGGATGAAGTCGCGCTGGGGGAATTCGCATCGCGCATCGATGTCGCCACCTTTGATTTCGAGAATGTCCCATCCGAATCAGCGCAGTGGCTCAACGAGCGCGTGCCGGTGTTCCCCAGCCCGCGCGCGCTGGCCACCGCGCAGGATCGCCTTGCGGAAAAAATCCTGTTCGTCGAACTGGGCATTCCGGTGCCGCCGTTCGCGGCCATCGCGTCGCGCGAGGAGCTCGATTCCGCGCTTGGCCGGATCGGCACGCCCGCGATCCTGAAGACCCGCCGCCTGGGGTATGACGGCAAGGGCCAGTTCCGCATCCGTTCCAGCGAGGATGCCGGCGCGGCGTGGACCGCGCTCGGCGCACAGGCGACGACGGTCGGCTTGATCCTGGAAGGCTTCGTCGACTTCCAGCGCGAGCTGTCCGTGGTGGCGATGCGCGGACGCGACGGTGAATTCCGCGCCTGGCCGCTGACCGAGAACTGGCATGTCGATGGTGTGTTGTCGGCGAGCCTGGCGCCGGCGATGGCGGATGCGGCCCTGGTCGACATCGCGCATGGCCATGCCCGCAGACTTGCCGATGCGCTCGACTACGTCGGCGTCTTCGCGCTGGAGCTGTTCTGCCGCGACGGCGTCCTGCTCGCGAACGAACTGGCACCGCGCGTGCACAACTCCGGTCACTGGACGATCGAGGGCGCCGAGACATCGCAATTCGAGAACCACCTGCGCGCCGTTCTTGGCCTCCCATTGGGTGCGACGCGGGCGCTTGGCCATGCCTGCATGCTCAACTGGATCGGCAGCATGCCCGATGCGGATGCAGTCCTGCGCGAGGCGGGTGGCCATTGGCATGACTACGGAAAGGATCCCCGCGTGGGCCGCAAGGTCGGCCATGCGACATTGCGCGCCGACAGCCCTGGGCAACTGGCGGAAGCATTGCGCCGGGTTGGCGAAGCGCTGGGGCGGGGGGAGCAGGTTGCGCCGGTGATCGCGCGTTTGCAGGGCTGATTGTTGCAGGATGTCTTGAGCTGCGGTTGGGTTGAAACGCTTTCGCCGTTGGCGAGTTACTTTTCTTTGAGAAGCCGCAAAGAAAAGTAACCAAAAGAAAGCGGCTTTTCCCGATCAGGGCTGACTCGCCAAGCGGGTTTTGTCGGCCATTTTCAGACTCGCCATCCTGGCTCGACTGAAAACGGCGCACATCCATGTGCGCCGCCCTCCGGGTGGGCGTGGCGCGCTGGCCGTTCCACATTCTTAGCGGCGAGAGCGGGGTCGATCGATATCGATGGTGCCGCTCACATCGACGCCCACGGCATCGGCTTCGGTCACATGGCCGCCCCTGAGGGAGTTGCGTCAACTGCGACGGTGATCCGCCCGGTTGCGGCCTCCATGAACGTCGAAGCGCCCGGTCGCAGCTGACGCAGATCCTGCGAAGAGCGGCCCGCGGTCCGGCCTGCAGCGACGCGGTCCATCGCTGTTTCCCATGCCGCCTCGGTTGACGCATCTCCCGCTGTCGCAGCTGTTGCCGCTGAAAATGCAGATCGAACCAGCGAATCCGCAGACCCGGAGGGCGGCGCACATGGATGTGCGCCGTTTTCCGATCGAGCCATGGATGGCGAGTCGGAAAATCACGACTGGTTCCGATGCATCAAGTGAGCTGTGATCGGGAAAGCGCCCTTTCTTTTGGTT
>JBBRHT010000090.1:0-8060 GCA_038222295.1 Lysobacterales bacterium | reverse complement strand
CGACCACCGCCTTGACCCCGGTCAATTCGCGTGGGCCCGCACGCCTGGATTCGTCGATCCGCGCGTACTGCACACCGGCCAGTCGGCAGCGACAGGCTCGGAAGGGAAGGCGCGAAGTGGTGGCTATGGGTGGACTCGAACCACCGACCCCAGCATTATGAGTGCTGTGCTCTAACCGGCTGAGCTACATAGCCAATCGGCCGCGCAGGCGCCGCGGCGAACCGCGAATTGTCCATGTCGGCTGCGGCGGCGTCAATCGTGACGTTCTAGCTTGTCCCCTCACGCGGCGCGTGGCAGAGTCGGGGACAGTGACGCAAGTCAGCCCTTTGGAGTCCGCATCGTGATCGATCCGGACGGTTTCCGACCCAATGTCGGCATCGTTTTGATGCATCCCGACGGTCGCGTGTTCTGGGCGCGGCGCGTGCGGCGTGACGGCTGGCAGTTCCCGCAGGGCGGGATGAACACCGACGAGACGCCGCTGGAAGCGATGTACCGCGAGTTGCAGGAAGAAACCGGCCTGGCGCCGGAGCACGTCGCCGTGCTCGGCGTCACCCCGGGCTGGCTGCGCTACCGGCTGCCGCAACGCGCGATCCGTCGCAGCGACCGCATGGTCTGCATCGGGCAGAAGCAGGTGTGGTTCCTGCTGCAGTTCACCGGGGAAGAATCGCACCTGCGCCTGGACCTGACCGACAAACCTGAATTCGACCATTGGCGCTGGGTGGATTTCTGGTATCCGCTGGAGCACGTGGTGATCTTCAAGCGCGGCGTCTACGCCAGCGCACTGCGGCATCTGGCGCCTTTCGCACGCCAGATCGCCGGTCCGCAGGCCATTCCGCCGGCCACTGCGGAGCCCTGGTCAGGGTCCAATCGCCAGCGCCCACGCACGCGAGCGGCTTCGTGAGATTGCCGGCCATGGGCCGGCCCAGCTGCTGCACTTAGGGAACCGGGATGGTTCCGGCGTCGGCACTGGCTTCCAGGGCGGCGCGCGCGCGATAAAATTCGGATGCGATCATGGCAACGGCGACAGCCGGCCGATCCAGCGTCTGCATCCTTGCGCCCAATTCCACGCGTTTGGCGGCGGCCGACAGCGCCATCGCGCCCAGGTTGGCGCTGGAGGACTTCAGCGAGTGGGCCGCTTCGCGCAATTCGTTGTAGTCCGGGGCCAGGGCGGCAGCCTCCATCCGCGCCAGCAGCATCGGCGTGTCCTCCAGGAACAGGCGGATCAGCCGGTCGATCTCCCCCCCCAGGACATCGCTCAATTCATCGATCACGCCGTGATCGATGACGGGCACCAGGTCAGCGGGCAGTGGTTGTGTCACTTCTGGCGCGATGTCGACGGCCTCGACGGGTTGCGCGGCGGATGGAGCCGGCTCGGCAACGTCTGACGTCGAGGCCACGATGCCGGTACGCATGTCCGAGGCTTTCGGGCGCCACCAGCGATGCAGGCAGCGTTCCAGTTCGGCGCGGGTCACCGGCTTGGCGAGGTAATCGTCCATGCCGGCGTCCAGGCATTTCTGGCGATCGCCAGCCATGGCGTTGGCCGTCATCGCCACGATCGGTAGGTGGTTGCCGTCTCCCGCCGCCTCTTCGCCTTCGCGCCAGCGCCGGGTGGCGGTGTAGCCGTCGACCACCGGCATCTGGCAATCCATCAGCACCAAGTCGTAGCGGATGGAGGACATCCGCAACAACGCGATCTCTCCGTTGTTGGCGGTGTCGCAATCCACGCCCAGGACGCTGAGCAGGCGTTGCCCGACCATCAGGTTGACTGGATTGTCCTCCACGAGCAGGACCCGGGCGCTGCCGATCGACCGTTGCGGCGCGTCGGCCGGCGAGGTTTCGTCGCGGGCCGGTGGCGCAGCCTGGGCCGCCGGTTTGCTGGTGAGGGCGACGCGCAGGTCGGCATCGGGGACGTTGCGGGCCAGCAGCAGGATGCTGCGTGCCAGTTCATCCGGGACCGGGTCGTCTCCGGTCAGGCACACCAGCCGCACGTCACCAAAGATGGCGTGGCGCTCGAGGTTGCGATGCAGCGCCAGCGCGGTATTGCGCATGCCGCTGAGGTCGGCCAGCACGGTCGAATAGGCCCACGGTGCGCCCTGCGCGGCTGCGGCACGCAACCGGTCCAGCGCATCCTGGGTGGTTTCCACCGTGGTCACGCGCAGGCCCCAGTTGGGCAACAGCATGCTCAGGCGCAATCGCAGCTTCGCATCGCCACTGAGCAGCAGCAGGCGGCCGCCGCCGAATTCCAGCTCGCGCGCAGGCATGTCGCCCTGCACCTTGAGCAGGGGAATTTCGAACGAAAAGGTCGCGCCGCGGCCCGGTTCGGACTGCACCTGGATGCGCCCGCCCATCAGGTCGACGATGCGCTTGCAGATGGCCAGGCCCAGCCCGGTGCCGCCGTAGACGCGGGTGGTCGAGGCATCGGCCTGGCTGAATGCCTGGAACAGGCGCGACTGCGCATCCGGCGTGATGCCGATGCCAGTGTCACGCACCTCGAAATGCAACTGGTGTTGCGCCGCTGTCTCACCGACGCGGCGCACGCTGACTGCAACGATGCCATGGTCGGTGAACTTGACGGCGTTGCTGATCAGGTTGCCCAGCACTTGTCGCAAGCGGACCGGGTCGCCGCGCACCGGCAGGCGCACAGCCGGGTCGATCTGCAGGGTCAGGCGCAGTCCCTTGGATTGCGCCGGACGCTCCATCAGCTGGATCACCATCTCCAGCAGTTCGCGCAGGTTGAAGGCGGTGGTTTCCAGCTCCAGCCGATCGGCCTCGAGCTTGGAATAATCCAGGATGTCGTCGACGATGCGCAGCAGCTGGTGCGAAGAAGTGAATGCGGTGCGCACCAGATCCAGGTGCTCCGCTGCGAGCGGCGCATGCAGCAGCAGGTCCAGCATCGGCACGATGCCGTTCAGTGGCGTGCGGATCTCATGGCTCATCGTCGCCAGGAATTCACCCTTGGCCAGCACCGCGGACTCGGCCACCTGCTTGGCGAGCAGCAGCTCCTGCTCCAGCTGCGTATGCCGGCTGATCTCGCGCTGGAGCGCGTCCACTGCTTCCTCGCCGCGGCGGGCGCGCGCATCGGTCTGCGACCATTCCTTCTCGCGTTGCCCGGCGTAGTAGAGAAAGGCACTGATTGCAAAGACGGCCAGCAGCGCCAGCAGCAGTGCGATGCTTTGCCATGGGCCAGCCATCCCCCAGTTGTCGAGGCCCACCGCCAGCGCGGCGCCACCAGCCGCACCCAGGGCCAGCCAGCGCGTGATTGGTGACGTGGCGCGTGGCGCGGTCACCTACAGCACCGCGTGTGCGAAGTCGAAATCGAGGTTTCCATCGGCCTGCTGTACCAAGTTGCCCTGGATCAGGTCGATGCCGCTCATCCACAGGGTGGCCGCTCCCTGCGGCTCCTCGACCTGCGGACCGATGACGAGCAGCCCCAGGCGGTGGGCGTTGTCGATCACGCCGCGCAATCGCTCGCTGAGGGCCGGATCGGCGCGGGCGCCGGAATAGCGCGGCGACAATCGCACATAGCGAAGCGGCAACTGTTGCAGCAATGCATCCGATTCGGGCCCGTGCAGGAACTGGCTGAGACAGAATAATACGCCCGCGGCCCCGAGCGCATCGCAGAACTGCCGCAGCATCTCCGGATGCACCAGCGCGTCGTCCAGGCGCAGGTCGATGACCAGCGAGCCGTCCGTGATGGGCTGGCTGGCGAGCTGCTGGAGCAGCCACTGTGCATGCTGTTCATCGGCCAGCGACCGCGATGACTGGGTCACGAACAGCCGCAGCGCGCGTTGCGATTCATGGCGGCGATGCAGGCGCTCGATGGCCTGGGCGAGTACCCATCGGTCGATTTGCGGCATCAGCCCCGCGGACTCCGCCGCGGGCACCAGGACGCCGGCTTGCTTGAGCGTGCCATCGGCGTCGCGCATCCGCAGCAGTGCCTGGAACTGCGGCTCCTCGCCGCCCGCAACGGCGACGACCGGCTGGAAGGCAAGCTCGAAGCTGCCATCGCGCAGGCCGGCGTGCAGGCTTTCGACCAGCGTGTCGGCCAAGCTGCCCCCGGTCGTGTCGGCAACGTGGGCGGCGATCCCGATGGCTTCGGAGCGTGCGGCGCGTGCCGCGCGTTCGATCGCGCCCAGCACGGCCCCCGGCTCGGCGAAGTGCGCCAGCGTCGTGAAGCCGATCACCGGCCGCAGCCGTTGGGAAATGCCATCGCAGTCGAAGGCGACCTGGCCAATCCCATCGCGCAGCGTGCGCGCCAGGGCTTCCAGCTGGGAGTCGCTGCACCCTTGGGCAAAGACGAGGAACGCGTTGTCGTTCAGTCGCGCGCACAGGTACTCCCCGGCGACCTCGGCAAGGCGCCGGCCGGCATCGTGCATCAACTCTTCGAAACCCGAATATCCGTATCGATCGCGCAGGGCCGGGACGCCCTGGATCTCGACGAAGAGCGCGCCGCCATCACCACCGCCGGCCAACGCCGTGGCGATCGACTGCAGCACGAATGGCCGGTGGTACAGGCCGGTGGTGGCATTGCGACTTGTGTCGCTGGTGCGATGGCGCTGCATGGCGCGCGCGCGCTTGATGCGGCTTTGCACCGCCGCGATCAGGTGCCTGGGCCGGATCGGCTTGTTGAGGAAATCGTCGGCGCCCTGCTCGAGTGCCTCGAACTGTCGTTCCACGTCCGGATCCCCGGTGAGGAACACGACCGGTATATGCGCGAAATCAGGATGCAGCCGGATCAGCCCGATCAGGTCGGTTCCGCTCATTCCCGGCATGTGCAGGTCCATCAACACCAGGTCGGGGTGGAACTGTTCCATTTCCGGCAGGACGTTCGAAGCCGTCCGTACCGCCCTTGCATCGATGCCCGCCCCGCGCAACACGGTCTCGGCAAACAACGCCTGGTTCGCATCGTCTTCGGCGATCAGCACGCGATAGGCGGGCTCCTGCCCGTCGGCTGCGGATGCTGGCGGCGCGCCAGCCGTTGCCGGCTCCGTCGTCGCCGCGGACGCGGTGGATTGTGGAACTGGGGATACGGTCATGCGCGCCTCGTGCGAGCCGCCATTATGCGAGTCCATGCGGCTCGCGTCATCGCACGGATGTTGACCATCGGATCGGACGCCGCCGGCATCGCACGCATCAGCCTGGCTGCCGGGGAGGCCTGCCTCGAAACAAGGCTCGCCAGAACCACGCCACGATGCAGGCGAACGAGACGCCGATCGCCACCACCAGCGCCAGCGCCAGCCAAGGGTGTACGAACGCGAGCGCCAGTCCGCCGACGACCGCGGTGTCCTCGGTCACCGAGGCGGTCCAGTTGCTGACGGGTTCAGGGGACGTGTTGAGGAGCAGCCGCGTCCCCGTCTTCAACGCGTGGCTGGCCAGCGCCACCCCGGCGCCGGTCGCGAGCATGCCCGCACCAAGATGTCCGTCGGGTGATATTGCCGATGCCGCCAGGAACGCGCCCGCCGGAACCCGCAGCAACGTATGCAGCAGGTCCCACCCGGTATCCACGCCGGGGATCTTGTCGGCGAAGAACTCCACCAGCGCCAATGCTCCGGATACCCCGATCACCCACGGAGACTGCGTCACCTGCAGGGCATGCGGCAGGTCGAGCCAGCCCAGGGCGCCGGCCAGGCCCAGGCCGAAGACGGTCAGGTAGACCCGGATCCCTGCCAGCCAGGCAAGCAGGACGCCGATCGCAAACAGGTGGGCTTCGGTCATGGCGGCAGGCTCCCGGCCGCCACGCGACGTCGACCGCCACCGCAGCTATACACGCGAACGGCTTGACGTGGGCTAAAGCGGCTCGCTATATCCATCCAATGATCCAGCCGCCGTCCGGGCCTTCCACGCCGCAGACCCCCTCACCAGTGGCCGAGGCGGACCAGCATTCCGGACACGGGCTGGCCTATGCGTTGATTGCGGTGTTCCTGCTTGCGCTGGCTTTTGGCGGATGGGGCGCCTGGCGGGTGCTGATGCCCGTACAGGGCGACCCGAGGGCCATGTTGCGGGCGCAGCAGGCGCGGATCGATGCCCTCGAACAGCGGACCGCGACGCTCGCGCGATCCGACCAGATCAGTCGCGACGCCAATCGCGACCTGCAGGGCACTTTGGCCGAGCGCGACGAGGAAATTGCCGGATTGCGCGCCGATGTCGCCTTTTACGAGCGATTCGTCGGCAGCACCGCGCAGCGCCGCGGACTCAACGTGCACGCGCTGCACATGCAGCATCAGGCCGGGCAGGCGTGGCATTTCACCGCCACGTTGACACAGAACCTCAATCGCGGCGCCGTCAACCAGGGCCAGCTCACGGTGTCCGTGGAAGGCAGTCGTGCGGGCCACCTGCAGCGGTTGGACTGGCCGCAGCTGCGCCAGCAGGCCGGTGCGCCCGGGGTGGATTACTCGTTCAAGTACTTCCAGCAGGCCGAAGGCGACATCCTGCTGCCACCGGGGCTGGCGCCGGTCCGGGTGATCGTGCGCCTGCGTCCCGATGGGGCTGCCGCCGTGGAGCAGTCGTTCACGTGGGCCGAGGCGATCGCCCGGCCGGGCTAGGGTGGCTGACCCGCCAGGCCCGGGTCTGCACGGGCAAAACGGCGTGACCGCGCCGCTGCGGTTGAATCACGCGAGTGCGCCCCCCATCCTGCCTGCATGGAACATGCCCCCAGCCCCGACCACCTGATCCAGGCCGCTGACATCGCCGACGGACAGGCGCCCCGCCGCCCGCTCGACTTCAGCGCCGCCGCCGCCGCCAAGGTGCGCGAACTGGTCCGCGAGGAAGGCAATCCGCTGCTCAAGCTGCGCGTCTACATCCAGGGCGGCGGTTGCTCCGGCTTCCAGTACGGATTCGAATTCGATGAGCTGCAGGGCGACGATGACCTGGCCATCGTCACTGACGACGTCACCATGCTGGTGGATCCGCTGAGCCTGCAATACCTGATGGGTGCGCAGGTCGACTACAGCGAGAGCCTGCACGGCGCGCAATTCGTGATCCGCAATCCCAACGCCAAGACCACCTGCGGCTGCGGCTCGTCGTTCACCGTGTGAGCAGCGCGGCGCCGCAAGCCCCGCGATGGCCGTTCGCCTTCGTCGACGGCGCGCTGGATCGCGCCGATGCATTGCGCGACAACCCCGCGGCGCTCGCGGCGCTCTGGCCCGACGCGCGCGTGGTCCTGCTCGACGATGACGGACGGGCACTGGCCAATGCCGCGCAGCAATTGCACGCCCCCAGCGGCACCGAACTGCAGGGCATGCCGGCTGGCGCTCTCTTCCTCGGGCTGAGGGAAGGGCAGGCCTGGTTTGCGGCGCGTGCCGTGACGGTCGAGCACGCAGCACCGCAACGCGTGGACCTGCGCACTGCCGCGGGCCTGTGGTCGGCGGCCGATTCGACGGTCTTCGCACAGGCGCGTGCATTGCTGCACTGGCACGCGAGACATCGGTATTGCGGCGTCTGCGGCGGGGAAATCGAATTCGTGCGCGCGGGCTGGCTGGGACGTTGCCGCCAATGCGCCAGCGAGCACTACCCGCGCACCGACCAGGCCATGATTGCGGCCGTCACCGATGGCAGCCGGCTGCTGCTGGGCCGCCAGTCGCCGTGGCCATCGCGGCGCTATTCGGTGCTGGCCGGATTCGTCGAGCCCGGCGAATCGCTGGAACAGACGGTCGCGCGCGAAGTCTTCGAGGAAGCCGGCGTGCGCGTGCTCGGCTGCCGTTATCTCGCCTCGCAGCCATGGCCCTTCCCTGGCTCGCTGATGCTGGGCTTCATGGCGCAGGCCGAGCCCGATGAACCGATCATCGGCGATGAACTGGAGGATGCGCGCTGGTTCGGCCCCGACGAGGTCCGCGAAGGCCTGGCGCGGGACGGCGGCGAACCGCTGGCCGACGGCGTACCGGGCATCGTGCTGTCGCCAGCGATCTCCATCGCGCGCTGGCTGATCGAGCAGTGGCTGCAAGACATCGATCGCGCAACCGCGGTGGAAGGTTCGCCACGCTAGAATCACGGCGATGCGGTCACCGTTGCAATCTCGACCCAGTCCGTCGCACGTCACCGAAGCCATCACCAGCAGCCGCGAA
>JBBRHT010000089.1:0-8075 GCA_038222295.1 Lysobacterales bacterium | reverse complement strand
CCGGACATGCACGGCAAGGACATCCTGTGGGTGGACTATGCCAATGCCCTTGCGCTGCACCGCGTCGTCAAGGGCACGCCCGTCGAGCGACGCGCACAACGCCTGGCCAGCGCCACTGCCGGGGACAACCGCATTTCCTACGGTTGCATCAATGTCCCGGTGAAGTTCTACGACACGGTGGTCAATCCTGCGTTCACGCACAGCGGCGTGGTCTACATCCTTCCGGAAATGAGCCCGGCGCGCGACATGTTCGGGCCGCGCGAAGCCGCCCACGCGGATGCGCGAGTCGCCCCACCTGAGTCAAAGTAAAAAGCATGTCTCCGCGGCCCGCCCTTTGGCGTGTGCTGCCGTGCATCAGCCTGGTCCTCGACGGATCGGCCTATGCAGCGACATCCGAAGCGATGTTGCTGCAACAGGCTGGACAGGCCGACCGCGACAGCAGTCCGCTAGTGTGATGTGCCTGGCCGTCGATGGGCGGCTTGTACAACGCGCCCGGCGTGCCCATTGCCGCAGGCATGCTCTATCCGATGGTCGGCTGGTTGGTCAGTCCGATGGTCGCGGCGCTGGCGATGAGCCTGGGTTCGGTCTCGGTGGTGAGCAACGCCTTGCGCCTGGGCCGACCGCGTTGTCCGTGCCATCAAGGGGCATCGAGGCGGCGCGGCAACGACAATCGGATGGAAACAATGGTCGGGGCTTTGTTGGTCGCGGTCTACCAAGGCGTGCGCTTGATTCCCATGCGGAACGACAGCCGGTTGATGGCAAGGTCGCCAACGAAAGTCACCGCCAGAATGACGAACACATCCGAGTAGGGCAGCTGCACCAGCGGAGCCACGCATGCCAGGGCGCCAATCACGAAGTCGACCTGGTCGAATGGAATCCACGGCGCGCCCGGGGCGATTCGCAGGCGTCGTTTGACGAGGCTCTTCACTGCATCCGCGGCCATCGAGCCGATGCCAAATCCCAGGCCCAGCAACGGCCATTGCGCGTAGTCGGTCACGGTGTCGGCCAGGTCAAGCCAGGCCTGCAGCGCCGTGACGACGATTGCCGCAAGGATCCCCATTCCGAAACCGACCACCGTCTTGTGGCTGCCGAGCAGGCGTGCGTTGATCGGGGGATTCGGACCATGCCAGTAGCGCGAGAACGGCGCACTCATGTTGGCTGCATACGCCGGCAGCATGAAATACAGCAAGCGCAGGAAGTCGTTGACTGCCTCGGTGCTGACCGCTCGCAATGCCGGTGCAGCCTATTGCGAGGCCGACGACCGCGAGTGCTTCATCGATGCCGACCGGGATGAAAGGTGCTCCAGGATCACCTGCGTATCGGCGCTGGTGAGATCCTTGGGCAATGCCAGCGACACGCAGTCGCGAACCTGCGCGTCGAGCTCGGCGTTGAGCGTGCCAAGGAAATGCGGAGGTGCGACCAGGATCAGATCCTCGTAGCGGTGGTCGGCGTGCCCGCGCTGCAACACGGCAGTGAGTTCGCGCGCAAATGCCTTGAGCGTCTTCTCGCGTTCGCTTGTGTGCGCTTCGATCGCGTGCCGGCTGTCGCCAAGGCGATCATGCGTGCGTGGGGGACGGGTCCGTGCCGGTTCACGGCCGCGTGCGTCGGGGTTGGCGAAATCCTCGATCTCGGCGACGGCATGTGCCGCCTTGTCCAGGGCGAGCAAACGCGCCCGGGCGCCGTCTGCGACCAGAACCCATGTCGGAACCATGGCAGCCTCCCATCGATGCGATGGGGCAACCGTAGCGCCAAGGCTGCGCGCCGATATTGATCCGCATCAACATCGCGCGGCGTTGGCCAACCATATCCGCCGGTGGGCATACCGGCGGACCACGGGTCGTCGGCTGTTCATGTTCCAGCGCGACAAGGCGCAAGCGCGCCGATGAAGCTTCGGTGGCACGGCGACGTTGACACCCTTGTGACGTTGACACCTTTGTCAGGACGATTCGGTAGAGTGCAGCCAGGCGAAGGCACATCCTCCCGGCGGCATTGCGACATGAATTTCAACGTGTACTCGGGCAAGGACGATATGTTCCTGATCTTCCCGGAGAACGGAACGGCGTCCGACGACCATGCCATCAGTCATGGTCCGTTGCTTGGCTGGGGCACCGTCTACTCGGACCAGCAGGCGATTCCCGGGGTGTGGGAGCGCATCCTTGACGAGATCGCGAAGCAGGGTTTTGCGACCGTGCCCAAGGCACTGGGCCGGAAGCTGGTCGGCCTGGACACCAAGACCCAGCGCGTCAGGCATTTTCGCGTCGAGTGATCGCGTGCTGGCGGCGGCTGCCGCTGGGCGATGAGGGGCGACAACCCGTGCCGGCGACTGCATGGCACGGGCCCTGCCGTCCTTACGGTTCGATCGTTTCCGCGCCCTTGACCGCGATGTCGTTCACGTCATCTGCCAGGTGCGATTTCGCCGCCGTCTCGCGGGCCTGCGACGGCATGTGGCGCGGCAGTGGCTGGCGGTCGACCCAGGTAAAGGCGTCGTAGACGTTGATCCGGTGATCGGTGTCGAGCTTGGCGAAGATCCAGGCCGACTCGGTCCACAAGGGTGGAATTTCCACCTGCAGGCTGCGCGGCCCACGGCGCGTGATGCGCAGGCCAGCCTTGGACGGAGCGTCGCGCAGCTCGAGGCTGGCGGCACGCAGTGACCCGCTCGCGGAGATGCCGACGACACGCAGGCGGCGCGCCGACGCCAGCGCCAGCGGGCTGGTGGCACTGAATTGCCAGCGCCAGTGCTGTTCGGCCGCCTGCGTCGCGACGGACGGATGCAGGAACCGTTCGGATGCGTTGATGAAATTCAGCAGGCGCGATTTGCCGAAGTGCGTCTGGCTGGCATGGCACAGTGCCGCCGCGCGTTTTGTCGCCAGCTCGTCCGCCGTCAAGCTCACGCACATGGGCGCATCGGCCGCCCTGCTCCCGCGCCCGTGCAGCCAGTACGACAACAGCCGCGCGGAGCTGGACTGGGCGCGAAGCGCTGCCTTGAGCAGGATCGCCAGTGCGCTGTGGTCGGGGTGCGAGTCGTGGATGCTCGGCATCGCGACGAGAGTCGGACGATGCAGGCGGATGAGCTCGCCGAGTTGCGCGACGCTCGCCTCGCCATCGTCCACCAGGCGAGCCGTCAGCCCCTGGTCGGCCCACTGCAGGAAATGCGCGTGGTCGGCGTGCACGCCCAGGGCGTGCAACGCGGCGCGCGCTTCGCTGGTCCGCAAGGCCGCCCAGCGATCGACGGCGTCGCGATCCAGTCGCCAGCGGCGCTCGGTCAGTCGCTGCGGCCAGGGATTGGCATCGCCGTTGGTCGCGATCACCACATGCACGGACGCGCCGGCCGACAGCGCCCGCTGGATGAGCGCGCCGCACGCCAGGCTTTCGTCGTCCGGATGGGGCGCGAACACCAACAGCCTGTCGCCCCGGTCGCAATGGATCTCCATCCTCACTTCTCCGCCCCCGGGAACAATTTCGCCGCCGGCTGCCACGCCAGCACATAGTGACCCGGCCGTGCGACCGCCAGCGCATGCATTCCGGCAGCCAGCCAGCGGGGGCCATGGTATGGGCTGCCATCGATACGGGCAGTGAGGGGGGCGGCTGGCCGATCCGCCACCAGCGCATACCGGCCCGGCAGCAGCAGTGATGCCGTTGCGGTCGAGCCGCCAGCCAGCTGGCCGAAGTCATGACCGCTGACCATCAGGCCGTTGCGGGCGGGGATGTAGTGGGCGGCCACGAATCGGGCGTCCTTCGGCGGTAACCACTCGGACAGGACGACGTGGGTATTGGTTGCAACCAATTGCCGGGGAATGTCATCGACGATCAGGCCGCGCTCGATGCGGGTGCGGGTGATGCCCTCGAGTGCGAAATAGAACGGCCGCATGCGGAAGATGGCCACGCCCTTGTCGTCCATCACGTTGTCGTGCACGGATGTGATCGCCAGGACGTCCGCCAGGGCTGCGCGTTGCTGGACCAGTTGGTCCTTCCATGGAGGGTGCCTGGCCAGCAACGACCCGGCTGCGACGATGGCCAGCGGAAGGGGCAGCCACGCGATCGCCGGGCGGGCGCGTGCTTGCCACCAGGCAGCGACACCCAGTGCGATCAAGGGAATCGAGGGCAGCATGTCCTGGCGCGAGAGCAGCGGCCAGGTCCCGAACAGCAGCAGCGTGTAGGCCACCGCCGATGCCACGACCAGGCTGCGGCGCGCCGCGAGCGGGCCGTCGCTGGCCACGCGCACTGAGCGCCGCACGAGCAGCGCCAGGATGCCCAGGAGTACCAGCATCAGCGGCACTCGCCATTGGGTGCCGTGGGTGCGCCCCAGGCCGGGCAGCACGTTATGCGTGATCACGCCGTAATGCATTGCGGCAAGGCCGCCGCGCAGGCCGACCCAGCCCACGATCAGCCCCGGCACGACGGCCGCACCCGTGAGGATCGCACCCGCATCGCGCAGGCAAGTGGACAGCGACGGCCGATCGGTGGCGCGCAGCGCCGTGAACACGGCCAGCCAGGCAATCGACAGTCCGCCGAGCAGCAGCGAGGTCTTCATCGAGACGGCGAAGCTCGTGCCGAGCACCAAGCCGAATCCGAACGCGCGCCGCAACGTCCAGCGGCCGGTCGTCGCCACCGCCATCGTGGCCAGCCACGCCACCGCCCACAGCGCGTCGGTGCGGAACGTCCCGGCTTCGCGCAGGTAGGGCGGAATCGCGCACAGCATCACCACGGCCCAGAACGCCATGTCGCGGTTCCACAGGCGCCGCGCGATCCATGCAACGACCGCCAGCGCGGCCACCGCGATCGGGACGATGCCGATGCGCAGCCACGTCATCACGTCGGGCCGCTCGCCGATCACCCGCATCACGGGTGCGAAGAGCATGTGGAACAGCGGCGCGTGGTTGTCGAATACATCCCGGTACGGGATCAAGCCCCGGCTCCACGCCCAGGCGACGTGTGCGTGTTGCGGCTCGTCGGAATTCAACGGGATGCTGTTCACCAGCGCCACGCGGAAACACGCGTAGGCCAGCAGCACGGCGACGACGCGCCAGTCCGGCGATGGCGCCGTGCGATGGGCGCGCGACGCGCCGGCGTTGGTCATGTTGCGGTCCATCCGTTCCCCGTGCGTGCCCGGGCTGGAGACGGCCCTGCGCCGGTCAGTTTGAAGCAAAGCGTCATCGTCGGGTCAGGCGTGCGCGTCAGTGCGTGGCCGCGAGCGCGTCGAGTACAGCTGTCCCGTAGCGCTCCAGCTTGCCGGCGCCGACGCCATTGACGGTCGCCAGTTCGTCGAGGTGTTGCGGCCTGCGTAACGCGATGTCGCGCAGCGTGCTGTCATGGAAGATGACGTACGCCGGCACGCTTTGCGCACGCGCCGCTTCCCCGCGCCACTGGCGCAGCGCCGCGAAGCGCTCCGCCGCATCGGCCGGAAGCGGTGCGGCGACATCGCCGCCGCGGGTGCCGGCCGTGCGGTCGCGTCGGCGTGCAACGGGGGCTTCGGTGCGCAACTGCAGCGTGCGCCCCCCCTTGAGCACGGATGCGCTCTCGGTGGTCAGCCGCAGGGCGCCATGGCCTTCGACATCGACGTCCAGCAAGCCGCAGGCCACCAGTTGCCGGAACACGCTGCGCCACTGCCGCGCATCCAGTTCGGTGCCGATGCCGTAGGTGGTCAGCGACTGGTGCCCGTGCTGGCGGATCTTCACCGTATCGGCGCCACGCAGGACGTCGATCATGTGCGCCGCGCCAAAGCGCTGGCCGCTGCGATACACGCAGGACAGCGCCTTTTGCGCCGCGACGGTGGCGTCCCAGCTGCGCGGCGGCTGCATGCAGTTGTCGCAACTGCCGCAGGCGCCCGGGTGCGCTTCACCAAAGTAGCCGAGCAGCGTCTGCCGGCGGCAGCCGGTGGATTCGCAATAGCCGATGAGCGTGTCGAGCTTGCTGCGCTCCAGCCGCTTGCGTTCCTCGCCAGAGTCGGACTGCTCGATCATGCGTTGCAGCAGGACCGCGTCGCCCAGGCCGTAGGCGAGCCACGCATCGGACGGTTCGCCATCGCGGCCGGCGCGTCCGGTTTCCTGGTAGTAGCCTTCCAGCGACTTGGGCAGGTCCATGTGCGCGACGAAGCGCACGTCCGGTTTGTCGATGCCCATGCCGAAGGCGATGGTCGCGACCATGACGATGCCGTCCTCGCGCAGGAAGCGCCGCTGGTTGGCGGCGCGCACGCCAGCATCCAGGCCCGCATGGTAGGGAAGGGCGGTGATGCCCCGCGCGGCCAGCGCGGCGGCGGTTGCGTCGACCTTGCGTCGCGACAGGCAGTAGATGATGCCGGAGGCGCCCGCGTGGCCGGCGAGGAAGTCCTCGAGCTGGCGGCGGCTGTCGTGCTTCTGCACGACCGTGTAGCGGATGTTGGGCCGGTCGAAGGAGCTGATGAACTGCTGCGCGTCTTCCAGCGCCAGCCGCTCGATGATCTCGCGACGGGTCGGCGCATCGGCGGTGGCGGTGAGCGCGATGCGCGGCACCTGCGGCCAGCGCTCGTGCAGCAGGGTCAGCTGCCGGTATTCCGGGCGGAAGTCGTGCCCCCATTGCGACACGCAGTGGGCTTCGTCGATGGCGAACAGGGCGATCGGCGCGCGGTCCAGCAGCGACAGGAATCGCGGCGTCAGCAGGCGTTCCGGCGCGACGTACACCAGGTCCAGCGAGCCATCGAGCAACTGGCGCTCTGTTGCCGCCGATTCGGCGGCGTCCTGGCTGGAATTGAGGAAGGCCGCGCGCACGCCCAGCTGGCGCAGGGCCTCGACCTGGTCCTGCATCAGCGCGATCAGCGGGGAAATGACGATCGCCGTCCCGTCGCGCAGCAAGGCCGGGAGCTGGTAGCACAGCGATTTGCCACCGCCGGTCGGCATCAACACCAGTGCGTCGCCGCCACCGGTGACGTGGTCGACGATGCGCGCCTGCTCCCCGCGAAAACTGTCGTAGCCGAAAACGTGGCGGAGCTGGACAAGTGCGGCGTCGGACATGCGACTAGGTTAACGCGCCGGTGCAACGAGCGCAGTCGGAAAGCGCCGCGTGCATGCTGCCGTGGGCGGCGCCCGCCAGGGCGGGTTTCGCCCCGGCCTTGCAGGCAGCGCGTCCAGGCGGCTGTTCAGATCCGGCGGGCCCTGGATTGCTCGGCTGGTACGCAGCGCGATCCAGCGGCCCGACGTTCACTCATTGCAGCAGTGAGCGCAACATCCAGGCATATTTCTCATGCACCTGCAGCCGCTGCGTCAGCAGGTCGACCGAGGGGTCGTCGCCGGCGGCATCGGCGACCTTGAGCACGGCGCGGGCCGTGCGGCAGACCGCTTCGTTGCCGACGGTCAGCTGGCGCACCATCTCGCGCCAGTCGGCGGTGTCGCCCAGGCCGGGTTCCTCGGCGATCGACGACAGCCGCGTGAATTCGGCATAGGAGCCCGGTGCATTGAAGCCCAGTGCACGAATGCGTTCGGCGATCGCGTCCAGGGCGGTCCACTGCTCGGTGTACTGCGTCTCGAACATCACGTGCAGCGCGTTGAACATCGGCCCGGTGACGTTCCAGTGGAAGTTGTGGGTCTTCAGGTACAGCGTGTAGGCGTCGGCAAGGAAGTGCGACAGGCCGTCGGCGATCTGCTTGCGATCCCCGGCGCCGATCCCGATATCGATGACGGGCGCCGCATTGGCAGGGTCGCTTGCCGGCCGGGTGGTCGATGGGGTCATGGCCGCTGCTCCTGGGTGGGGGTTGGCGCCACAATAGGCAGCGAAATCACGCGATGGAAATGAATTGTCACTACCGGATCCATTGACGCAGTCTATTGAAGCGCCGGGCAAGGCCGCGCTGGCGACCGCGCGTCGGGCCATCGATGGTGCGCTGACGCGGGATCGCGGCCGGCTGCAGGGGTTGTGGTCGCGCTGGAACGCGAAAGCCAGTGACACGGCGGCCCGGTCGGCCTTCGAACAGGCGCTTGAAGCATCGGTCGCCACCCGCTCCGCCCGGGCCGCGGCCCTGCCTTCAGCGACGCTGGACGAGACCCTGCCGATCGCGACGCAGGCCGATCGCATCGTGGCCTTGCTGGGCAGCCACCAGGTGTTGA
>JBBRHT010000088.1:0-8097 GCA_038222295.1 Lysobacterales bacterium | reverse complement strand
GAGCAGGATCGCATCGGAAACGAGGTCGCCGCGGGCCATGATTTCCTTCGCCTACAGGCCGAGCCTGCTGCCGGCCGCCACTTCCGCGCGCAGCAGGTCGCCGGTGGAGATGTGCGGCACCTGCAGGTGGTCTTTCAGCCGCGTCGCCTGCGTGCCCTTGCCGGAGCCCGGCGCGCCCAACAAAACCAATCGCATCGATGACTCCAGGTTGCGCGGCCGGCGGGAAGCCAGGCGCGTCGAAGCGGTCGCTCACGGGTCCCGGCATCGTCGGGGACTACACTCGCCAAGCCCGTCTTGCCCCGCCAAAGGGCGGGCCAGCTTACCGCATCCGCGGCCAAACCCAGACCGGGAAATCGACCAAGATGACTGTTGGAACCCTGCTCTACGCGCAATCAGGCGGTGTCACCGCCGTCATCAACGCCACCGCCGCCAGCGTGCTCGAGGCGGCCAGGGCCCGCCGGGTCAAGGTGCTGGCAGGCCGCAACGGCATCCTCGGCGTGCTGCGCGAGGAACTGATCGACACGTCGAAGGAATCCGCGGCCGCGCTCCGAGGCCTCGCGCAGACGCCGGGAGGCGCGTTCGGATCGTGCCGGGTCAAGTTGAAATCGCTGGACGAGGATCGCGCGAAGTACGAGCGCCTGCTGGCCGTGTTCAAGGCCCATGACGTGCGCTGGTTCCTCTACAACGGCGGCAACGATTCGGCCGACACCGCGCTCAAGGTGTCGCAACTGGCCGACGAATACGGCTATCCGCTGACGTGCGTGGGCGTACCGAAGACCGTCGACAACGACCTCGCCGTCACCGACTGCTGTCCGGGTTTCGGCTCGGCGGCCAAATACACCGCCGTTTCCGTACGCGAAGCGGCACTGGACGTGGCCGCCATGGCCGACACGTCGACCAAGGTCTTCGTCTACGAAGCGATGGGACGCCACGCCGGCTGGCTCGCCGCGGCCGCGGGACTCGCCGGCCAGGGACCGGACGACGCACCGCAGGTCATCCTGTTTCCCGAACGCGCCTACGACGAGGACGCCTTCATCGGCCAGGTGCAGGCGGTCATCGCGCGCGTTGGCTGGTGCGTCGTGGTGGCCAGCGAGGGCATCCGCACGGCCGATGGCAGGTTCGTCGCCGATGCCGGTGCCGGCAAGGACTCGTTCGGCCACACCCAGCTGGGTGGCGTGGCGGCGCATCTCGCCGGCCGCGTCAAGGACCGGCTTGGCGTGAAGGTGCACTGGACACTTCCCGATTACCTGCAGCGTTCGGCGCGACACATCGCATCGAAGACCGACCTCGAGCAGGCGCGCGCAGTCGGCAAGGCGGCGGTGCAATTCGCGCTGAAGGGGATGAACGCGACGATGCCGGTGATCGTGCGCACGGCCGATGCGCCGTATCGCTGGAAGATCGAAGCCGCATCGCTCGACAGGATCGCCAATCGCGAGAAGACCATGCCGGCGAATTTCATCCGCAAGGATGGCCATGGCATCACGGCGGCGGCGCGTCGCTACCTGGAGCCACTGATCCGCGGCGAGGCGTATCCAGCGTATGCGGGCAACGGGTTGCCGAAATACGTGTCGCTGAAGAACGTGGCGGCCAGGAAGACATTGCCCGACTGGGCCGATTGACTTCGATCAACCGCGCCAGCGCGGCGATGCCGACATTGCGCGTCAGATCGCCTCGTGCCCCACATCCAGTTCGCGCACGTGCTTGGCGTCGCGTCGCTGCTCGACCAGTCCGCGCACACGCTCGCGCACGCCTTCCGCGTCGCGGATATCGGCGAGCGTGAACACCGGCGTGCTGGTGTCCGACGTGCTGAGCACGATGTCGCCGATGCCGACCAGGCGTTGCCAGAAGGTCTGCTGGAAATGCGTGTCCTTCACCCGGTACAGCTCGATGTCGTCGGTGACGCGGTTGAAGACGCCGCGCGTCGTCTTGAGCCGCTGCGTCGTCAGCTCATAGCGCATCGAGCGTGTCCCCAGTGCCCGCCACAGCGCCCAGGGGATCGGCACCAGCAGCACGCACGACACCCATGCCCACAGGTTCTGCCACTGCGATGGCGCACCGCTCCACATCAACTGCTCGGATGCGGCCGATGCAACGTCTTGCCCAGGCTCGTTCATGGCGCGGCTCCACGGCGGAAAGCCGCATCATAACGGGCGCGGCGGGGAGTGACGTCGGGACCGTCGGCGCACGGTGTCGGAAATCCCGCACGCCCAGGCGGGCCAAAACCTGTCGGACGGGCCGCACAGACTCGTTATCATTCGCGGCGGCGCGTCAGGACGACGGCCCTCACAAACCCATGGAGCGGGACAAATGAACTCACGGAAGATTTCGGCCTCGCCGCGGCGCGCCGCATGCCTGTTGATCGTTGCCACGATGGCCTGTGGGCCCGCCTTTGCGTGGGGCAAGCGCAATCCGTCCGAGCCCGGCGGTTCCGCGGCAGGCGCCAGCAGCCAGAACGCCGCGTCGACGCTGGAGCACTGCGAGGCACCGATGGGCACGCTGTCGGTGGTCGAGGACCAGGGAGGCGACTGGTACCGCTACCTGACCACGGACTTGCGGCTGCCCTCGACGGTGCCGCTGATGCGATTGCTCATCCAGCAGTCGAACTGTTTCGTTGTCGTCGAGCGCGGACGCGCGATGGACAACCTGTTCCAGGAGCGCGCGCTGGACCGGTCCGGCGAAACCCGCAAGGGCAGCCGCTTCGGCAAGGGACAGCTGGTCGCAGCCGATTACAGCCTCAATCCGAGCATCAACTTCTCGACCAGCAACGCCGCCGGCATCGCCGGGATCCTCGGTGCGTTCGGTGGCAGGGCCGCGATTGCCGGGGCACTCGTCGGTGGACTGCAGTTCAAGAAATCCGAGACGATCCTTGCATTGGTGGACAACCGCTCCGGTGTGCAGGTCGCAATGGCGCAGGGCCAGGGTCGCAGGACCAGCTTCGGCCTGGGAGGCCTGGGCGGCGCTGGCGGGATCGGCGTGTGGAGCGACACGCCCGAAGGCAAGGTGATCAGCCTCGCGTTTGCCGATGCCTACAGCAACCTGGTGCGTTCATTGCGGAACTACAAGGCACAGACGGTGCAAGGCGGCCTGGGCAAGGGCGGCCGGCTCGACGTGGCGCAGTAAGGCTGCCAGCACGAGGAGCGACGCGCCCGGTGGACGAAGCGTCGTCCTAGGGGCAGGCATTGCCTTCCACCGCCATCGACGCGGCGTACTGCGGGATCGGCGACAGGGCGTGGGCCTTGGCCTTGGCGACTCCCTCCGCCAGGTAGATGCGCGACTTGCCCTGGGGGTCGAGCTTCGGCGGCACCGCGGTGTCCGCCGGATGGCGCCAGACGCTGACGACCGCTTGCCGTGCCGGGCACGCCGCACTCGGGACGCGAATCACATCGTTCAAGATCCAGCCATTCTTCGTGCTGGGCTTGACCGATGCGGCGTCGACGAAGCGCGCGCGTGGCTGGCAGTTGGCACTCGTCTGCACCGCCTGGAACAGGTACGGCTTGGCCGCATCCCCGGTAAACGCGCCTTCCAGCCGCATGCACGCCTCCGGAATGCCGCGCAGCGTGTGCACCGCGCCGATGGCCTGCGGGGCACCGACCGGACGGGCGATCTCCGGCGTTGGATCGGCAGCGAGGACGGGCAACGCCACCGACAGGGGGATCACGGCGGCAAACAGCAGGGCGGCCAGGCGCATGGAGTACTCCGGTGGATATCAGGCCGGCAGGCTGGCACGGACGGCCTGAACCCGCATTGACGCGGTTCCTCCGGTCGCGAGGCTGTGCGATAGTCGACCGGTTGCCACTTGGCTTCCACTGGGGAGGGTTTTCATGCTGGTCGAGAACGGTCTGTACCTGGCGCTTGGATGCGCCGCACTCGCGATCCTTTACGGAATCATCTCCGCTCGCTGGATCAGCGCGCAGCCTGCCGGCAACGAACGCATGCAACAGATCGCAGGCGCGATCCAGGAAGGCGCCCACGCCTACCTCAATCGCCAGTACACGACGATCGGCATCGCAGGCGCCGTTCTGTTCGTGGTGATCGGATTCGCCCTCAACTGGCAGACCGCCATCGGCTTCCTGGTCGGTGCAGTGCTGTCGGGCGCCGCCGGCTACATCGGCATGAACGTCTCGGTGCGCGCCAACGTGCGCACCGCCGAAGCCGCGCGCCGCGGCATTTCGCCAGCCATGGACATCGCATTCCGTGGCGGCGCCATCACCGGCATGCTCGTCGTCGGACTTGGCCTGCTGGGCGTCGCCGGCTACTGGCTGGTGCTCAAGCGCATGGGCATGGAAGGCGAACCGGCCCTGCACGCGCTGGTCGGACTGGCCTTCGGCGCCTCGCTGATCTCGATCTTCGCGCGTCTGGGTGGCGGCATCTTCACCAAGGGCGCGGACGTCGGTGCGGACCTGGTCGGCAAGGTGGAAGCCGGCATCCCCGAGGATGACCCGCGCAACCCGGCGGTGATCGCCGACAACGTGGGCGACAACGTCGGCGACTGCGCCGGCATGGCCGCCGACCTGTTCGAGACCTACGCGGTCACCATCATCGCGACGATGCTGCTCGGCGGCCTGAGCTTCGCCGCCGACACCAATGCGGTGCTGTACCCGTTGCTGCTGGGCGCGGTATCCATCATCGCCTCGATCATCGGCGCGTTCTTCGTCAAGGTGAAGACTGGCGGCTCGATCATGGGCGCGCTGTACAAGGGTGTCATCGTGTCGGCGCTGCTGTCTGCAGTGGCATTCTGGTTCGTCACCGCCGACCTGTTCCCGAACGGCCTGACCACCCTCGACGGCCTGGCGATCACTTCGAACAACATCTTCTACTGCGGCCTGATCGGCCTGGCGCTGACCGGCGCGATCGTGTGGATCACCGAGTACTACACCGGCACGCAGTTCAAGCCGGTGCGGCATATCGCACAGGCATCGACCACCGGACACGGCACCAACATCATTGCCGGACTCGGCATCTCGATGAAGTCGACCGCCTTGCCGGTGATTGCGGTCTGCGCCGCGATCTGGGGTGCGTTCGCGCTCGGCGGCCTGTACGGCATCGCCATTGCCGCGACAGCGATGCTGTCGATGGCCGGCATGATCGTCGCGCTCGATGCCTACGGCCCGATCACCGACAACGCCGGCGGCATCGCCGAAATGTCGGAACTGCCACCGGAAGTCCGCGCCGTCACCGATCCGCTGGACGCGGTCGGCAACACCACCAAGGCCGTGACCAAGGGCTACGCGATCGGTTCGGCCGCGCTGGCCGCACTGGTGCTGTTCGCCGACTACACGCACAACCTCAACACGCTGGGACAGGCCAAGGCGCTTGCCAGCGGCGTTGCATACGAGGCGATGCGCTTCGACCTGTCCGACCACATGGTGATCATCGGCCTGTTGATCGGCGGCCTGATCCCCTACCTGTTCGGCGCGATGGCGATGGAAGCCGTCGGCCGCGCTGCTGGTGCCGTCGTCGAGGAAGTGCGCCGCCAGTTCCGCGAGATCCCCGGGATCATGGCCGGCACGGCCAAGCCGGACTACTCGCGCGCGGTCGACATGCTGACCAAGTCGGCGATCAAGGAAATGATCGTGCCGTCGCTGTTGCCCGTCGCGGTGCCGGTCGTGGTCGGCCTGCTGCTCGGCCCGAAGGCGCTGGGCGGCCTGCTGATCGGCACGATCGTCACCGGCCTGTTCGTCGCGATCTCGATGACGACCGGCGGCGGCGCGTGGGACAACGCCAAGAAGTACATCGAGGATGGCAACTTCGGCGGCAAGGGTTCCGAAGCCCACAAGGCCGCCGTCACCGGCGACACCGTCGGCGATCCCTACAAGGACACCGCTGGCCCGGCGATCAATCCGCTGATCAAGATCATCAACATCGTGGCGCTGCTTCTGGTGCCGCTGCTGATGCGCTGATGCGCTGAGGCCTGCAACTGCCAGGTCAAACAGCCCCGCTCCGGCGGGGCTTTTTTTGTGCCGGCATGCCCCATACCGGCGCCCTGCAAATCAGGCACACTGCCGTCAACCGGCCCTGGGGCGCCATCCGGCGGGGAGCGCGGACATGACCACCGGCCGTCGTCCAGCAGTTTCAGGTCACCGATGGCCGGCTTCGGCACCTCCGTGTCGTGTAGCGATATGGCCGGAACCGCTTGCCGGGATGAATCCATGTCGCTGATCGCCGAACTCAAGCGCCGCAACGTGATCCGCATGGCCGGGCTGTACCTGGTCGGCGCGTGGCTGCTGACCCAGGTCGCCGGGACGATCCTGCCAATGTTCGGCGCGCCGGAATGGGTCGCGCGCAGCGTGGTGCTGGTCCTGGCGATCGGCTTCGTGCCGGCGCTGGTCGTGGCCTGGGTATTCGAGCTGACGCCGGGCGGTCTGAAGCGCGACGATGAGGTTGCGCCGCAGGACTCGATCGCCCCGCAAACAGCGCGGCGCATGGACCGGACGATCATCGCCGTGCTGGCGATCGCGCTGGTGTATTTCGGCGTCGACAAGTTCGTGCTCGCGCCACGGCGCGCCGTGGCGCACGACGCACCTGCGGCCATCGCTGGTGCGGTATCCGTTGCCCCGGCCGAGGCTGCGGTTACGTCGAAATCGATTGCCGTGCTGCCGTTCGAAAACCTGAGCGATGACAAGGCCAATGCCTATTTCGCCACCGGCATGCAGGACGAAATCCTGACGCGGCTTGCCGGCATCCATGATTTGAAGGTCATCTCGCGCACCTCCACCGAGCAGTACGCCAGCCATCCACCGAATCTGAGGATCGTGGCTGAACAACTCGGCGTGGCGACAGTGCTGGAGGGCAGCGTGCAGAAGGCCGCCGGCAAGGTACGCATCAACCTGCAGTTGATCGATGCGCATTCGGACAGCCACCTGTGGGCGCAGAACTACGATCGGGACCTCAAGGACGTCTTCGCGGTCCAGAGCGATGTCGCGGCACAGGTCGCCGACGCGCTGAAAGCCCAGCTGCTGCCGGCAGAATCCGAGCGCATTGCCAGCGTGCCCACGCGCAATGTCAAGGCACATGATTTCTATCTGCAGGCGCTGTCGTTGTATCGGCGGCTGCAGACCAGCAGCGCCCACGACCCTGCAGCCGTGGGGAAACAGGCCACCGTCCTGTATCAGCAGGCCATCGCTGCTGATCCGCAGTTCGCCCTCGCCTACGCGCAACTGTCCTACCTGCAGAGTTACCTGCACTGGTACAACGTCGACAGCCGGCCCGAGGTCGTTGTCCTCGCCGACAGCGCGGCGCGGCAGGCGCTTGCCTTGCAGCCCGGATTGCCCGAAGGACACCTGGCGCTCGGCTATGTGCATTACTGGGGCCATCGCGACTACGCGGCGGCGTTGGCCGAATTCGCCATCGCGCGCGCGGGCATGCCGAACAGCGCCGAGGTGATCGCCGCTATCGCCTATGTACACCGCCGGCAGGGTGTTTCGACGCGCGGCATCCCGGAACTTCGGCAGGCGGAAGTCCTCGACCCGCGCGACTCGACGATCCCGCGTGAGATCGCCAACTCCTATACCGCATTGCGCCTGTACTCAGATGCGGACGCCGCGTTCGCGCGTTCTCTGGCGATCGTTCCAGGCGACATCGAAGCACAGGAACAGCGCGCGACCACCCGAATGATGACCGGGAACCTTGCATCGGCCCAGCGCATGGCGGACGCAATCCCCAAGGACTCCGATCCGCAAGGGTCGGTTTCGCTATTGCGCTTCAAGCTGGCCATGGTGGCGCGCGACCCGGATGCGGCACTTGCTGCGATCCAGAGCGCACCGCAGTGGCTGATGACGCGCTGGGAGCACAGCGTTGTCCCGGTGAGCCTGCTGCGCGCCCAGGCGCTGGCGATGAAGGGCGATGTCGCCGGCGCACGCGCGGCATTCCTCGAGTCGCAGGGGGAACTGCAGCGCTCGATGACCAATCCCGGCACCGCGGCCGATGCGCTCAGCTATCTGGGACTCGCCTACGCGGGGCTTGGCGACAAGAACAAGGCGCTGGAAGCCGCCAATGCGGCCGCAACGCAGATGTCGATGTCTCGCGATCCGATCGTCGGCGCGTTCCAGCTCGAGCGCCTCGCCCGGGTCGAGGCGCAGGTGGGCGACGCGAGCGACG
>JBBRHT010000087.1:0-8152 GCA_038222295.1 Lysobacterales bacterium | reverse complement strand
GGCGTCCTGTCCGAAGATGACCATCTTCAGGTTGCGCTCCAGGTGCTGCAGCACGTCCTTGTCGGAGGCGCTGACCTGCTTGGCCGGGATCCGCGCCATCTTGGCGATGATCGTCTCGACTTCCTCCACGTCGATCAGTGTCTTGCGCTGGCCCAGCGGCAGCAGGCGCTGGCGGGCGCCGGCCTCGTCGATCACGTCGATGGCCTTGTCCGGCAGCAGGCGGTCGCCGATGTGCTTGACCGACAGGTCAACCGCTGCCTGCAGCGCTTCGTCGGCATAACTGACACCGTGGTGTGCCTCGTATTTCGGCCGCAGGCCATGCAGGATCTCGACGGTCTCGCCGACGGTGGGCTCCACGATGTCGATCTTCTGGAATCGCCGAGCCAGGGCACGGTCCTTCTCGAAGATCCCGCGGTATTCCTGGAACGTCGTCGAACCGATACAGCGCAATTCGCCCGAAGCCAGTGCGGGCTTGATCAGGTTGCTGGCATCCATCGTGCCGCCGCTCGCCGAGCCCGCACCGATGATGGTGTGGATCTCGTCGATGAACAGCACGGCGCCGGGAATCTTCTTCATCGCAGCCAGCACGGCCTTGAGGCGCTTCTCGAAGTCCCCGCGGTACTTCGTGCCGGCCACCAGCGCACCCAGGTCGAGCGCGTAGATGGTGGCATCGGAGAGAACGTCGGGAACCTGGCCGTCGACGATGCGCTTGGCGAGGCCTTCGGCCAGCGCCGTCTTGCCGACGCCGGCCTCGCCGACGTACAGCGGGTTGTTCTTGCGGCGCCGGCACAGGACCTGGATCGTCCGTTCGACTTCGTCGGCGCGGCCAACCAGCGGGTCGATCTTTCCCGCCATCGCAAGCTCATTGAGGTTGCTGGCGTATTCCGCCAAGGCATCGCCCTTGCCTTCCGGGTCGCCGGCTTCGGCCCGGGTGCCTTCTTCCTGCCCCGGCGCATCCTCACCGCCGAGCTTGGCGATGCCGTGCGAAAGGTAGTTGACGACATCCAGGCGCGTGACGTCCTGCTGGTTCAGGTAATAGACCGCGTGCGAATCCTTCTCGCCGAAAATGGCGACCAGGACGTTCGCCCCGGTGACTTCCTTCTTGCCGGAGGACTGGACGTGGTAGACGGCGCGTTGCAGCACGCGCTGGAAACCCAGGGTCGGCTGGGTGTCGCGGCCATCGTCGGCATCAAGCTTGACCACCGATTTGTCGATCGCCTGCTCAAGCTCCGAGCGCAGGCGCGCGAAATCGGTGCCGCTGGCCTTGAGCACCATCTCGGCCGACGGGTTGTCGAGCAGGGCAAGCAAGAGGTGTTCGACCGTCATGTACTCGTGACGGGCCTCCCGGGCGCGCTTGTAGCACTGGCCGATGCTGTATTCGAGATCCTTGCTGAACATGGGGCTGAAGCCCTCCGGAAACTGTGGACATCACTGTCGACGATGTGGGGCGGCAGCCGCCCCTACACAAGCCCCGCGAGCCCGTTCTACGCCTTCTCCATGGTGCACAACAACGGGTGCTGGTTCAGCCTGGAGTATTCGTTCACCTGTGCCACCTTCGACTCTGCCACCTCGCGCGTGTAGACGCCGCACACACCCCTGCCCCGGGTATGGACGTGGAGCATGATCTGGGTGGCCTTTTCGATGTTCAGCCCGAAAAACCGGACCAGGACTTCGACCACGAACTCCATCGGGGTGTAGTCGTCGTTGAGCAGCAAAACCGAATACAGCGGTGGTCGTTCGACCTCCGGCTTGCTGGTTTCCACCATGACGCCGTGGTCGCGTTCGTGTCCCGGATTGGTTGCCATGCACCGATTATACGAAGACGCGGCGCGAGCCGGCATTGGACGGCGCAAGGACTCCCGAAGACAATGGTCCCATGGCTTATCGTCAAGGACGTTTCTGGCAACCCGACGTGACCGTCGCAACCGTCGTGGTCCGCGAGGGCAAGCTGCTGTGCGTGGAAGAGCGGGTCAATGGCCAGGTCGTGATCAACCAGCCGGCCGGTCACCTGGAGCCCGACGAGAGCCTTGCCCACGCGGCATTGCGCGAAACCAGCGAGGAGACCGGCTGGGACGTGCAGCTGAGCGCCTTCATCGGCGCCTACCAGTGGAAGGCGCCGACGCAGGCCGATGGCAGCGGCGGTCGTCACTACCTGCGCTTTGCCTTTGCGGCCGAGCCGATCTCGCTGGACGAAGCACGACCGCTCGACGAAGGCATCGTCCGCGCGATCTGGCTCACGCCCACCGAACTGATGCAACAGCAGGCGCGCCATCGCAGCCCGCTGGTCTGGCAGGTGGTGGCTGATTACCTGGCTGGCAGGCGCCATCCGCTGGCGATGTGCCAGCAGATGGCATGACGGCTCCCGACGTCATCGTGGGAATGTCCGGCGGGGTCGATTCGTCGGTGGCCGCCTTGCTGCTGTGCGACGCGGGCGTGGCCGTGGCCGGCTTGTTCATGCAGAACTGGGCCAGCGACGACAGCAGCGATTGCCATGTCGAGGACGACCGCCGCGACGCCGTTGCGGTCAGCGGTCGCCTCGGCATTCCAATCCACTTCCGCGACTTCTCCAGGGAATACCTGGATGGCGTGTTCAAGCATTTCCTTGCCGAATATGCCGCCGGCCGGACACCGAACCCGGATGTCCTGTGCAACCGCGAGATCAAGTTCAAGCACTTCCTCGACGCCGCGCGCGACCTCGGCGCGGAGTCGATTGCCACCGGCCACTACGCACGTGTCGAAGGGCGCAACGGCTGCTGGCGGCTGCTGCGCGCCGTGGACGCCAGCAAGGACCAGAGTTATTTCCTGCATCAGCTCGGGCAGTCCCAACTGGCGGCCACGCGCTTTCCGCTCGGCGGGCTGCTCAAGTCCGACGTGCGACGGATTGCCGCGGACGCAGGTCTTGCGACAGCGGCCAAGAAGGATTCGACCGGCATCTGCTTCATCGGCGAGCGCGACTTCCGGCAGTTCCTGTCGCGCTACCTGCCAGCGCAGCCGGGAGAGATCCGCGATCCCGCCGGTCGCCCGCTCGGCGAGCACGGCGGCGTGTGCTACTTCACGTTGGGCCAACGCGAGGGTCTGCAACTCGGCGGCATCCGCGGCCGCGAGCAGGCACCGTGGTACGTAGTCGGCAAGGACGTCACCCGCAACATCCTGTACGTGGACCAGGGTATCGACAGCCCCTGGTTGCAGTCGACCACACTGTCGTCGGAGGGCGCGCACTGGATCTCCGGCAGCGCCCCCTCGACACGTTTCTCCTGCACGGCCCAGACGCGTTACCGACAGCAGGCGGAAGCCTGCGATGTCGTGGTGCGCGATGACGGGACGCTCGACGTGTGCTTCTCCCGCAGCCAGCGCGCCGTGACTCCCGGGCAATCGCTAGTGCTGTATGACGCAGAAACCTGCCTTGGTGGTGCCGTGATCCTGTCGACCGATGCCCCACTGGAATCCATGCAGCGCGAGCAGGCGGCATGACTGGTCCGGGCGAACGCCTGCTCGCACTGGGCGGACTGGCCCAGGCCCTGCAACAGGTCCGGCGCATTGCCGATACCGGCCAGGCCGACGCAGCCATCCTCGCCACGGCGCTGGACAGCGTCTTCCGCATCGATGCGGAAACGGCATCCGATGTCTATGGCGGGGAAGCTGCCGTGCGACCGGGCATGCTGATCCTGCGCGACTATTTCCACAACGAGGCACGCGATGAATTGTTGCCGCGCCTGGCGCTCGCGGTGATGCAGCTGGAGCGACGGTTCAGTCGCGATGACACGGCCCAGCGGGTGCACGATGCGCTCGTCGAGCTGGCACCCACGCAAACCCAACTCGGCAGCAGCCATCCGCAGGTCCTTTCAGCGCTTGGCAGCCTGTACGCCGACACGGTCAGCCACCTGCGCCCAAGGGTGCTCGTCCAGGGCAATCCGCATTACCTCGGGCAGGCCGCGGTGGTTGCGGAGATTCGCGCAGTCCTGCTCGCCGGCCTGCGGTCGGCGGTGCTGTGGCGACAACTCGGCGGCAGCTTGTGGGATTTCCTCCTGCGCCGAAAATCCATGGTCGACGCCATCGATCAATGGCTTGATTGACCGTCAGGAGTCGCCCGAAGTCTCATCACGCATCCCGCTGCACACCGATTGCGGCATAATTGCAGTGCTGAATGCGGTGTTTTCTCCCGCCTCCCCCTTTCTTTTCCGGAGCCTTCGCATGGCCGACTCCTTTGCCACTCGCGCCCACCTTCAAGTCAACGGCAAGTCCTACGCCTATGCCAGCCTGCCCCGGCTCGGGGAGCGTTTCGACCTGACCCGGCTGCCGTACTCGCTGAAGATACTGCTGGAAAACCTGCTGCGCCACGAAGACGGCGTGACCGTACTGCCGGCCCACATCGAAGCGCTCGCGCAATGGGATCCGAAGGACGAACCGGAAACCGAAATCGCCTTCATGCCGGCGCGCGTGCTGCTGCAGGACTTCACCGGCGTGCCCTGCGTGGTCGACCTGGCGGCGATGCGCGATGCCGTGCACAAGCTCGGCGGCAAGGCCAGCCAGATCAACCCGCTCATCCCATCGGAACTGGTCATCGACCATTCCGTGCAGGTGGATGTGTTTGGCCGCGCCGACGCACTGGAACTCAACGGCAAGATCGAGTTCGAGCGGAACATGGAACGCTACAGCTTCCTGCGCTGGGGCCAGAAGGCGCTGAAGAACTTCAAGGTCGTGCCGCCCAGCACCGGCATCGTGCACCAGGTGAACCTGGAGAACCTCGCCCGCGTGGTGATGGAGCGCGAAGTCGACGGCGAGCTGCTGGCGTTCCCGGATACCGTGTTCGGCACCGATTCGCACACCACGATGATCAATGGCCTGGGCGTGCTGGGCTGGGGCGTCGGCGGCATCGAGGCCGAGGCAGCGATGCTCGGCCAGCCCTCGTCCATGCTGATCCCGCAGGTCGTGGGATTCCGGCTGACCGGCCGCCTGCCAGAAGGTGCCACGGGAACCGACCTCGTCCTGACGGTCACCCAGATGCTGCGTGCGCTGGGAGTGGTCGGGAAGTTCGTTGAATTCCATGGCGACGGCCTGCAGCACCTGCCGCTGGCCGACCGCGCCACCATCGCCAACATGGCGCCCGAGTACGGCGCGACCTGCGGCATCTTCCCGATCGACGCGGAGGCCGTGAACTACCTGCGCCTGTCGGGCCGCACCGAGGAACACATCGCCCTCGTGGAGGCTTACGCCAAGGCGCAGGGACTGTGGCACACGCCCGATTCGCCCCATGCGCGCTACAGCGCGACGCTGGAACTGGACCTGGGCGACGTGCGCCCCTCGCTGGCCGGCCCCAAGCGCCCCCAGGACCGGGTGCTGCTGGAGAAGATGCGCGACAACTTCACCGCCAATCTCGACGGCCTGCTGACCGCCAATCGCAAGGCGCGCAAGACCGAGATCAAGCGCATGGACGACGAAGGTGGCGACCAGCCGCAGGCCGAGCACCTGGCTGCCAGCCCGCGCTCGAAAATCCGCATCCGCGACCAGGATTGCGAGCTGACGGATGGCTCGGTGGTCATCGCCGCCATCACATCGTGCACCAACACCTCCAACCCCGCGGTGATGCTGGGCGCGGGACTGCTGGCCCGCAATGCGGTGCGCCTCGGACTCAAGACCAAGCCCTGGGTGAAGCCGTCGATCGGTCCGGGCTCGCTCGTTGTGACCGATTACCTGAAGAAGGCCGGCGTGCTGGCCGATCTCGAGCAGCTCGGATTCTTCATCGTCGGCTACGGCTGCACCACCTGCATCGGCAACTCGGGCCCCTTGCCCGACGAAGTGTCGAAGGGCATTGCCCAGAACGACCTGGTGGTTGCCTCCGTCCTGTCCGGCAACCGCAACTTCGAGGGGCGCGTGCATCCCGAAGTGAAGATGAACTACCTCGCCTCGCCGCCGCTGGTGGTCGCCTATGCACTGGCCGGCACCGTCGACATCGACCTGAACACGCAGCCACTGGGCAGGACTCCCGACGGACGGGACATCTACCTGCGCGACATCTGGCCCAGCAACAAGGACATCGGCGACATGATTGCCGCGACCGTGGGCCCGGAGTTGTTCGCGCAGAACTATGCCGACGTCTTCAAGGGCGACAGCCGCTGGAACCAGATCGCATCACCCGACGGCGAAAGCTACGCATGGGACAAAGGCTCCACATACATCAAGAACCCGCCCTACTTCGACGGCATGACCATGGACGTCGGCAACATCGATGACGTGCGCGGTGCACGCGTGCTGGGATTGTTCGGCGACTCGATCACGACCGACCACATCTCGCCGGCAGGCAACATCAAGAAGGAATCGCCCGCGGGCCACTTCCTCATCTCGCGCGGCGTGCAGCCGGCCGACTTCAACAGCTACGGCTCGCGGCGCGGCAACGACGACGTGATGGTGCGCGGCACGTTCGCCAACATCCGCATCAAGAATCTGATGCTGGGTGGCGAGGAAGGCGGAAATACCCTGTACTTCGACAAACAGGGCATGCCGGGCGAGAAGCTGGCGATCTACGACGCCGCCATGAGGTACAAGGCCGATGGCGTTCCGCTGGTTGTCTTCGCCGGGAAGGAATACGGCACCGGCTCGTCCCGCGACTGGGCAGCCAAGGGCACCAACCTGCTCGGTGTCAAGGCGGTGGTGGCCGAGAGCTTCGAGCGTATCCACCGCTCCAACCTGGTGGGCATGGGCGTGCTGCCGTTGCAGTTCATGGATGGCGAAAACGCCCGCGTGCTTGGACTCGATGGCAGCGAGACGGTTGCCATCACCGGCCTGGAGGATGGCGCCTCCAGGACGGCAGCGGTGACGGCCACCCGAAGCGACGGCACGGTCATCAGCTTCCAGGTCCAGGTGTTGCTGCTCACCCCCAAGGAAGTCGAGTATTTCCGCAACGGCGGCATCCTGCATTACGTCCTGCGACAGTTGGCAGCGCGAAAGGCCGCCTGACCACGCCGACTACAGCGATGGCTTCCAGTCGGCACTGGTCATGCGCCAGTCTCCCGACTGCAGTCGCCAGCCTGTGCGCACGTCGTACAGGCTGGCTTGGCTTGGAAGTCCCATGCCGGGGCCACCGGTCAGGGCGACGCTGAACTCGACGGTCGCATGGTCCGGCGCACGCGCGGACGGCAACAGCGCGGCGTGCAGCGGCCCGACGGTCGCACCGACCTGCCCATGCTGCAGGAACATCAATCGCGCCAACCGGACCGCGGCATCGCGGTCCATCCCGTCGGGTCCGATGAAGTCGTCGGCAAGCACGTCACGGATCGGGCCGACCTGTCGCGCCTCCACCGATGACTGCAGGCCCGCGACGGCATCCCGCAACGCCTGTTCGGGTGGCGTGCGAGCGCAGTTGGCCAGCAGCAAAGCAAGCGCACACGATGCGAACGCTGTCAGGAAGACGCTCGCCTTGCGCCGGGTAGTTCGCGTCCGCATGATCCTGCCTTGAATTGAGTGAAACCCGCGCGGCGAGCCCCGCACTGCCTTGCCAGCTTCGGGAGCCTATGCTCCAATCGATTGCGACCATACGGCGTCGCATTGGTCACGCGACGCAGCATTGACAGGGGACATCGATGGACTCACGCCCGTGGCTCGCACACTACCCGCCCGGTGTTCCGGCTGAGATTGACGTCGACGAGTTCCCCTCGATTGTTTCCGTGCTGGAGCGGGCGATCGACCTCTATCGCGACAAACCGGCATTCGCCAACCTCGGGAAAACCATTACCTATGCCGACGTCGATCGGCTCAGCGGGCAACTGGCCGCGTACCTTGTCGGCGAGCTGCAACTGAAAAAGGGCGATCGCGTCGCGATCATGCTGCCCAACTGCCTGCAGTACCCGATCTCGACCTTCGGCATCCTGCGCGCCGGCCTGACGGTCGTCAATGTCAATCCGCTGTACACCCCGCGCGAACTGCGCCACCAGCTTGTCGATGCCGGCGTCAGCGCGATCATCGTCCTGGACAACTTCGCACATACCGTGCAGAGCGTCATGGACGACATGCCGTCGATGAAGGTCATCACCAGCGGCTTGGGCGACATGCGGGGGGCACCGAAAGGCGCCATCGTCAATTTCGCCCTCAAGTACGTGAAGAAAATGGTGCCGGATAATGCACTGCCGGGCGCGGTGCGTTTTCGCGATGCGCTGAA
>JBBRHT010000086.1:0-8179 GCA_038222295.1 Lysobacterales bacterium | reverse complement strand
CATGACGGCGCCGCTGGAACACATGCTGCGTAATGCCGTGGCGCACGGGCTTGAAACGCCCGAGCAGCGGCGCAAGGCCGGCAAGCCCGAGGAAGGCGTCGTCCGCATCGTGGTGCGACGCGAAGGTTCGGAGGTCGTGCTCGAAGTCGGTGACGACGGTGCCGGCCTCAATCGCAAGGCGATCCACAAGCGCGCCGTCGAGCGTGGGCTGATCCGCAGCGATGCGCGCATGGCCGACGGCGACCTGGACATGCTCATCTTCGAGCCGGGCTTCTCCACCGCCGACGAGGTCAGCCGCCTGGCCGGCCGCGGCGTCGGCATGGACGTCGTGGCCAGCGAAGTGCGCCAGCTTGGCGGTGCGCTCGACATCCACTCCAAGCCGGGCGAGGGTACGAGTTTCGTCCTGCGCCTCCCGCAGACGCTGGCGGTTACGCAAGCGGTGTTCGTGCGGATCGGCGAGACCAACTTCGCCGTGCCGATTGCGTCGGTTCGCGGCGTTGGCAGGATCGCGCGCGACCAGCTCGATGCGCCCGGCGCCGTGTATCCATACGGTGGCGAGGACTATGTCCTCCACGACCTGGGCTTGCTGCTGGGGCATGCCCCGGCCAAGGCCGAAGGCCAGCTGCAGATGCCCTTGTTGCTGGTCCGGTCGGGTGACCTGCGCGCGGCCGTCACCATCGACCAGGTCATCGGCAACCGCGAAATCGTGGTCAAGCCGGTCGGCCCGCAGGTGGCGTCGGTTCCGGGAATCTTCGGTGCCACCATCATGGGCGACGGTGGTGTCGTCGTGATCCTGGACGTGGCGCCGCTCGTGCGCCGCCAAGCCGCGCTGCCGCGCGACGTGGTGCCGGCGCCCGTGGTGGAGGCTCGCAAGATACCGTTGGTGATGGTCGTCGATGACTCGGTCACGATGCGCAAGGTCACCGGACGCGTGCTGGAGCGGAATAATTTCGAAGTCGGCACCGCGAAGGACGGTATCGATGCGCTCGAGCGCATGGCCGATCGCGTGCCGGACCTGATGCTGCTCGACATCGAGATGCCGCGCATGGATGGCTACGAACTAGCCACCCAGATGAAGGCCGATCCGCGCCTGCGTGACGTGCCGATCATCATGATCACCTCGCGGACGGGCGAGAAGCACCGGCAGCGCGCATTCGAGATCGGCGTGCAGCGTTACCTGGGCAAGCCGTACCAGGAGCACGAGCTGCTGCGCAACGTCTTCGAACTGCTGGAGCAGGAACAGGCCAACAGCGAACCTGCCGGACGGGAGCCCGCATGAAGCGCGTCGATGCCGACGTGGCCACGCGCGTCGCCCTGCTGGCGCGTGCGGGCGTCGCCTGCGAGCGGCTCCAGGCGGCGCTGGAAGAGGCCGGGGCGGACGTCGTGCTGGTCGCGGATCCGTCGGAATCCGACGTGGCGGGCGTTCGCGCAGTGGGTGCCCAGGCCATCCTGATCGCACTCGAGCCGATGGTCGACGAAGCGCTGGATCGTTACGACGCGCTGCTGGCTGATCCGGAGATCACCGTCATCTTCGACGAGGCCGAACTCGCTGCCAAGCGCGAAGGCTGGGATGCGGCGCGCTGGGCGCGACATCTCGCCGCCAAGCTGAATCGAACCGGACAAGTGCTGCCTCCTGGCGCCGACCCCGAATGTGACGCGATCGCAGTGTCCGACCTGGACGCGCCGGTGCAGCCCGGCACCCAGGACGATTGGCGGGCGGCGGCCGGCAGTGACCTGGCTGCGCTCCCGGGCGGGGTGGCCAGCCGTTGGGAGGCGCGCGGGCTGGAGCTTCCGGATGACAACGGAACGGCTTTGGACACCGACTCGAGTGCCTTCGTGGGCGAGATCACGATTGGTCCGGATGCGCACGCTGACATCGACATCAGAGCGCTCCTGGACGAGGTCGCCATCGGCTCGCTGGATATCGCCGGGAACACGATCATCGACCCGGATGAGACGTTCCTGTCTTTCGACCCGACGCTTGCGGAGTTCGACATGGCGCCCGACAACGGATCGACCAATCCGGCGCCGCCGTACTTCGATGGTCCCGCATCCGACGTGGAGCCCTCCTTTGCCGGTGCGCCCGACGACGCCGCGCGATCGGCCCAGGGTGACAACAAGGTCACGAAAGACCGCTTCCGCATGGACCTCGATGCCTTGGAGTTGCGCATCGCCGACATGCAGCTGGAGGAGGTCCGCCCGCCACGGCCCGCCAGCACCGACGGCGCGATCGTGGTGATGGCGGGAATCGGGGGCCCGGATGCCGTCCGACAACTACTGGCCGGGTTGCCGGCGACATTTCCACGCGCGGTGCTGATCCAGCAACGACTGGAAGGCGCCCGCCACGATAACCTCGTGCGGCAGATGCAACGGGCCACCGCAATGCCGGTCCGGTTGGCGGTGGCGGGAGCCCTCCTGGATCGCGGGCACGTCTACGTGCTGCCAACCGGGATGGGCGTCATCGCGCAATTTGGAAACCTGCATTTCGATGGTGGCAGTGATGAGCTGATCTCGCGCCTCCCGCCAGCCGACAGCGCCGTCGTCCTGCTCAGCGGCGCAGACGTGTCCCATGTTGGCACGGCCCTGGCGCTGGGCATCCGGGGTTCGCTGGTCGCCGGACAATCGCCGGACGGCTGTTTCGACGCCGCCGCATCCGAAGCGCTGGTGGCTCGCGGCGGAACATCGGCCGCACCGGCCGACATTGCCAAACAGCTGGCCGAGCGCTGGCCATCCTGAAGGTCAACCCATGAGCTCCACAGTCAGCAACGATATCCGCGGCGTCCTGATCCAGGTTGCAGGCGCGCGCCTGCTCCTGCCCAACGCCACCATCGCCGAGGTCCTCTCATTCGCCGACCCGGACCCGGTCGAGAACGCGCCGGACTGGCTGCTGGGTCGCATCCGCTGGCGCGGCTGGCATTTGCCACTGATCGCGTTCTCGCGCCTGTCCGGAATCGCCGAGGAAAAGGGCGGCCTGGGCAGCAAGGTGATCGTGCTCAAGGCACTTGGCGGCGACGCCAAGGCACCGTTCTTCGCACTGCTGACCCAGGGCTTCCCGCGCCTGGTGACTGTATCGCGCAACGCACTCGTGGCCGAGGAAGGCGACGCACCATTGCCTCGGGGTGTCCGTACCCGGATCCTGCTCAACGAAGATGCCGCGCTGCTGCCGGACCTTGAGCAGATCGAGGGGCTGATCGGCCAGGCATTGGCAGCGGCCGCGTAGCCGGATCGCTCAGGCCGGGTTCGCCTGGCCAAGATCACCGAAACGTGACTGCAGCGCCGCGATGGCGGCGAGTCCGGCGGTTTCCGTCCGCAGCACGCGCGGCCCCAGCCGCAATCCCGTGAATCCGACTGCTTCCATCATGGTGCGGTCCCGTGGCGACCAGCCACCTTCGGGCCCGACGGCGAGGACGCAGGCAGCGCCGGGCGAATCCAGGTCGGCAATGGATCGCGACGCCTTCGGATCGAGGATGAATCGCGCTTCGACGTCCAGCCCCGACAGCGACCGCTGCAGGGGCTGCGGTGGAGACATCGCCGGGACGCGCGCGCGGCCGCTCTGTTCGCAGGCCGCGATCACGACGCTGCGCCAGTGGGCCACCCGCTTGTCGCCGCGCTCGCCTTCCAGGCGCACTTCGCTGCGCTCGCTGCTGGTCGGCAGGAATGCGTGCACGCCCAGTTCCGTGGATTTCTGCAGGATCCAATCCATCCTGTCGCCCCGTGCGATGCCCTGCACGAGGGTGATGGCCAAGGGCGATTCGTTGTCGACTTCACAGCTTGAATCGATCTGCGCACGGACCTCGCGCTTGCCCAGGACGGTGATGCGCGCGGCGTAATCGTTGCCGTCGCCGTTGAACAGCAGGCAGGGATCGCCGGGCTTCAGGCGCAGCACGCGAGCCAGGTGGATGGCGGCCGAGTCGGGCAGCGTGACCACGCGGCCGGCCGCCAGGGGTGCATCGACATGGACGCGCGTCAGGCGCACCGGACGTCGCCTGCACCGTGCGTGGTCATGCGGTCGCCTCCAGGATCGCCGTGCGCGTCGCGTCGGCGACCAGATCCAGCTGCTGTGGCGTGACGCAGTACGGCGGCATCCAGTAGACGATGTCGCCCAGCGGCCGCAACACGACACCGCGATCCAGTGCACTGCGATAGGCGCGCAGGCCAACGCGCCGGGATGCCGCGAATGGCGTGTGTCGGTTGCCATCCTGCGTGAGCTCGAAGGCGATGATCATTCCCGCCTGTCGGACGTCCGCCACGTGCGGCAATTGGGCGAACGGCGCCGCGAGGCGCGCCATGTGCGCCGCCGTCCCGATGTTGTGCGCCAGCACGTCGTCGCTCTCGAAGATACCCAGCGATGCCAGCGCCGCGGCGCAGGCCAACGGGTTGCCGGTGTAGCTGTGCGAATGCAGGAAGGCGCGCTCGCGGCTGTCGTCGAGGAAGCCGTCGTAGATCGACTGCGTGGCCAGCACCGCGGCCAGCGGCAGGAAGCCACCGGTGAGCCCTTTCGACAGGCAGAGCAGGTCTGGCTGGATGCCGGCCTGCTCGCATGCGAACAGGCTGCCGGTCCGCCCGAATCCGGTTGCGATCTCGTCGGCGATCATCAGGACGCCGTGCGCGTCGCACAACGCCCGTGCGTGGGCGAGATAGGCGGGGTCATGCATGCGCATGCCGCCGGCGCACTGCACGCGTGGCTCCAGAATCAGCGCGCAGACCTCGCCGGCATGGCGCTCGAGGAGTTCGCCCAATGCATCGGCTGCGCGTCGCGCGCAGTCGGCGGGCGATTCGCCTTCGGACGCCAGGAAGGAATCGGGGGACGGCGCGAACAGTGCCTCGGCCAGCAGCGGCGCATAGACGCGCCGATACAGGGGCACGTCGCCGACCGCCAGCGCGCCCAGCGTTTCCCCGTGGTAGCCGTTTTCCAGCGCGACGAACTTGCGCCGGCGATGCTCGCCGCGGTTATGGAACCAGTGGAACGCCATCTTCAGGGCGACTTCAACTCCCGCCGAGCCATTGTCGGCATAGAAGACCTTCGCCAGCGGGCCGCGCCCGGCTGCGCGCGGGGCGATCGCCAGCAGGCGCTCGGCCAGTTCCACCGCTGGCTGGTGCGAGAAACCGGCGAGGATCACCTGTTCCAGCTGTCCGGCCTGCGCGGCGATGGCGGCGGCGATGCGCGGCTCGGCATGGCCGAACAGGTTGGTCCACCAGCTGCTGATGGCATCCAGGTAGCGGCGACCGTCGCGGCCGATGAGCCAGGCGCCTTCGCCGCGCTCGATCGGCACCAGCGGCAGGGTGTCCGGGTGCTCGCGCATCTGCGTGCAGGGGTGCCACAGCACCGCCAGGTCGCGCGACCGCCACTGATCGGCGTCCGTTATCATCGCTGGCGTATGGAGCTCTTCGCGCATCCCGCCATTATCGTCGCATTCGCGGCAGGGCAATCGCCGTTTGCCTTCGCGCCGGGCGCACGGCCGTGACGCAGCGACTGCCGACCATCCATCGCATCACCGAGCACGACGCCGGCCCCTACCGCATGGAGCGCCTGGACCTGGAGTTCGGCAACGGCGAGCGTCGACGTTACGAGCGCCTGCACAGCCGAGGCCACGGCGCGGTCATCGTGGTGCCGTTGCTGGACGACGAGACCGTGTTGCTGGTCCGCGAATACGCCGCGGGCATGCACCGCTACGAACTGGGACTGGTGAAGGGACACATCGACGCCGGCGAAACGCCACTGCAGGCGGCAGACCGTGAACTGCAGGAGGAAGCCGGATACGGTGCGCGGGTGTTGGAGGAATTGCGATCGATCAGCCTCGCCCCTGCGTACATGAGCCACCAGACGCACCTGGTCGTGGCCCGCGATCTCTATCCCCAGCGACTGCCCGGCGATGAACCCGAGGAGCTCGAGGTCGTGCCGTGGAAGCTGGCCGACCTGCACACGCTGGTCCAGCGCGAGGACTGCTCGGAAGGACGCTCCATCGCGGCACTCTTCATCACAAGGGAATGGTTGCGCCATGCCGACAAGTGACCTGCGCGAGCTTCGGGAACACGTCATTTCGCTGGCGCGCGATGCCGGCGCCCGCATCATGGAAGTCTATGCCGGTGCCATCGCCGTCAGCCACAAGGACGACCGTTCGCCGCTGACCGCCGCCGACATGGCCGCGCACCATTGCATCGTCGAAGGCCTCGAACGGCTGACGCCGGAGATTCCCGTGCTGTCGGAGGAATCCGCCGAGGACGTACCCGCGCTGGTGCGCCGGCAATGGACGCGGCTGTGGTTGGTCGATCCGCTGGATGGCACGCGGGAATTCATCAAGCGCAACGACGAATTCACCGTCAACATCGCCCTGATCGACAATGGCGTCCCGATCCTGTCGGTGGTGCAGTCGCCGGTCACCGGCAGCCTCTGGCATGCGCAGCGCGACGTTGGCGCATTCCGTCGCGACGGCCACACGGAATCCGCGCTGCACGCCCGCAGGCCCGCGACATCGCCGTTGCGCGTCGCGGTCAGCCGTTCGCACCTGGACCCGCGCACGGTCGCATTGATGCGGCGCATGGGCCCCACCGAACCGGTGTCGCGGGGCTCGTCATTGAAGTTCTGCGAACTGGCCGAAGGCGGCATGGACGTGTACCCGCGATTCGGCCCGACCAGCGAGTGGGACACCGCGGCCGGGCAGTGCGTGCTCGAAGCGGCCGGTGGCTGCGTCATCGACCCACAGGGCCGGCCGCTACGCTACAACCAGCGCGACACGTTGCTCAACGGCGATTTCCTCGCGTTGGGCGATCCGGACCTGCCATGGCGATCATGGCTGTGAATGCAGTGGATTCCGGCAGCCGCATCGACCGGCTGCTGGAGATCATGGCCCGGCTGCGCGATCCGCGGGCCGGCTGCCCGTGGGACATCGCGCAGACGTTCGCGACCATCGTCCCCTATACGATCGAGGAGGCCTACGAGGTCGCCGACGCCATCGATCGCAACGACATGGTCGACCTGCGCGATGAGCTGGGCGACCTGTTGTTGCAGGTCGTGTTCCATGCGCGCATGGCGCAGGAGCTGGGCGCGTTCGATTTCGCGGACGTGGCGGCGGCGATCTCCGACAAGATGACCCGCCGGCATCCGCATGTTTTCGCCGACGCGAGCATCGGCGATGCCGACGCGCAGACCCAGGCTTGGGACCGCCACAAGCGGGCCGAACGCACCGCTGCGGGCGATCCGGATGGGTCCGCGCTTGCCGGCATCGCGCACGGGCTGCCGGAATGGCAGCGCGCACTGAAGTTGCAGCAGCGCGCCGCGCGCGTCGGTTTCGACTGGCCGGACCCCGAACCGGTGATCGCCAAGCTGCACGAGGAAATCGAGGAAGTCCGGGCCGAGTTTTCGGCAACGACGCTGGCCCCGGATGACGTGGACGCACGCGATCGCCTGGCAGACGAGATCGGCGACCTGTTATTCGTCTGCGCCAACCTTGCGCGCCATGCCAAGGTCGATCCGGGCTCCGCGCTGCGGCGCGCGAACCGCAAGTTCGAGCGCCGCTTTCGCGCAATGGAAACGCTGGCCGCAGCCGACGGCATCGCCCTGGCCGACCTCGGACTGGATACGCAGGACGCGTATTGGAATCGCGTCAAGGCCGACGAAAAGGCGGGCCGGCAATGAGCCGGCGTTTCGATGGTTTTGCGGATTTCTACAGCTTCTACCTGGGCGAGCATGCCAATCGCACCTGCCGCCGCCTGCACGTCATCGGCACGGCGGGCGTGCTCGTCCTGGCCACCGTGGCCGGCGTGCAGCGCGATGCGCGCTGGCTGCTCGCCGCACTGGTGTGCGGCTATGGTTTTGCCTGGACCGGGCATGTGTTCTTCGAAAAGAACCGCCCGGCGACATTCCGCCATCCCGTGTATTCGTTCATGGCCGACTGGGTGATGTTCAAGGACATCCTCATTGGCAGGATTCCGTTCTAGCCGGCACTGGCGGCGACACAGCGTCCATCGGACAGGCCGGGGGCAGGGGCATGCCCGCTACAGCAATGGATCACTCCAGGAAGATCAGCCAGGCTGCCACCACGATCAACGCAAACCCGGCCCAATGGTTCCAGCGCAGCGGTTGTCCCAGGTACCAGACCGAGAATCCCGCGAAGACCAGCAGCGTGATGACTTCCTGCATGCCCTTGAGCTGCGGCGCGCTGTAGACGCTGCTGCCGAT
>JBBRHT010000085.1:0-8180 GCA_038222295.1 Lysobacterales bacterium | reverse complement strand
CCATCGACCAGCAGGGAGCCGTCCTCGCGCGTGACCACCAGCGCTTCGGCGTCCGAACTCTCGCCCGACTGCATGCGCCCGAGCACCGCCCCCATCAGGTCGTTCAAGGTCACCATGCCGGTGACATCGCCGTATTCGTCCACCACCAGCGCCAGCGACTGCTGTTCTTCGCGGAAGATCTCCAGCAGCTTCAAGGCGTGCGTGGATTCGGAGACGAAGACCGCCGGACGCAGCTTCTGGAAGAGTTCCGGCTGGGTCTGGTCGAGGCGATCGAGCAGTGTCTTGACCTCCAGCACGCCGAGCACGTCCGAATCGCTGTCGCGGTACACCGGATAGCGCGAATACGGTGTCTCGCGCATCGCCGCGAGGTTTTCATCGAAGCTCGCGCCGGCATCGAGCCAGACGATGCGCGTGCGCGGCGTCATCATGCTGTCGGCGGTGCGGTCGCCCAGCCGCATCACGCGGTGCATCATGTTGCGCTCGTCCGAATCGATGACGCCCTGCTCGTGGCTTTCGCTCACCAGCATCCGGATTTCCTCTTCGGTGATCGTCGACTGGTTGCCACGGTCCAGGCCGAGCAGGCGCATGACCGTGCGCGTGCAGAACGAGAGCGCCAGCACCACCGGCTTGGCGGCCTTCGCGAAGAAATCCATCGGGTAGGCGACGGCCGTGGCGATCTGCTCGGGCCGCAGCGTGCCGATGCGCTTGGGCACCAGTTCGCCGACCAGTCCGAACAGGAACAGCATCACCAGGAAACCGGTGCCGAATCCCAGTTCGCGCGCATACGGCGCCAGCAGCGGGATGTCGCGCAGCGGCTCGGCGATCTTGGCGCCCATCGATTCGCCGCCGAAATAACCGATCATCAGGCTGAGCAGGCTGATCCACAGCTGCACCGCCGACAGGAAGCTCTCCGGGTGCTCGGCCAGGTACAAGGCCTTGCGCGCACGGCGGCTGGTTTCGGCCATGTGCCGGAGCCGGCTCTTGCGCGCGGTCAGCACCGCCATTTCCGACATGGCGAAAAAACCGTTGCACAGGATCAGCACCAGGACGATCAGCAGCTGCAGCACGCGCGCGGCTCCATGCAGGAACGATCCAGGCTGGGAATGGGGCAGCGCAGTGTGGACGACGCCGGGTCGGCGATGCGTGCAGGGACGTCAGGGGCGTTGGGGGCGGCGTCCATAGGGTGCGCCGGAGCGCGGGGTCATCATACCAGCCGGTCCACGGGGGTCGGCACGGCCGGGGAGCGGTCATAATTCGCCGACTCGCCCTTCGTCCACGGACGCCTCCATGTTTTCACTGCAGACCATCTTCGGCCAAGGCAAGCAGTTCTTCGCATACCTGGATGACGCGGCGGTTGCCGCCCACGACAGCACCAAGGCCTTGTACGAGATGCTGAAGGCCACCGAACGCCCACCGGGGCTGGAAGCCTTCAAGCTGGCGCGCCAGCGCGAGCGCGTCGCGTCGGACAAGATCAGACAGGCTCTGGTCGACAGCTTCATCACCCCGATGGAGCGTGATGACATCGAGGCGCTGGCGTCGGCGCTGTACAAGATCCCCAAGCAGGTGGAGCGATTCGCCGATCGTTATGCACTGGCGCGGCATCGCCTGGACGGCATCGATTTCGCGCCGCGCGCAGCAATGCTGGAGCAGGCCGCCGGCGTGGTGGTCGAAATGGTGCATGAACTGCGCAGGATGGGGCTGGACCGGATGAAGCAGCTCAATGATCGCCTGCGCGTGCTGGAGGCCGAAGCCGACCGGCTGATCCTGGAGCTGCATCGCGACATCTATTCCGGACGGCTGGACGCCAGCGAGATGTTCCTGCTCAAGGAGTTCTTCGAGATCCTCGAGAAGGCGATCGACCGCTGCCGCGAGGCTGGCGTGGTCGCCTATCGGATCGTGCTCAAGAACAGCTGAGTGCCCGCCAATGGAGATGCCACCATGCTGACCCTCGTGCTGGTCGTGGTCGCGACCGCGCTGCTGTTCGAGTTCATCAACGGGTTCCACGACACCGCCAACTCCATCGCCACCGTTGTCGCCACCAAGGTGCTGTCGCCCGCACAGGCGGTGATGCTGGCGGCGGGCACCAACCTGATCGGGGCGTTCTGGGGCACGGCCGTCGCGCAGACGATCGCTTCGGGGCTGGTCGATACCAGCGTCGCGGCGATGACGTCGCAGGTGATCCTGTGCGCGCTCATCGGCGGCATCGTGTGGAACCTGTTCACCTGGTGGCGCGGGCTGCCGGCGTCCTCCTCGCATGCGCTGATCGGCGGGCTCTGCGGCGCGGCGCTTGCGGCGTCGCACAACAACTGGCATGTGCTGGTCTGGTCGCAATCGGCCGAGAAGTGGACCAAGAACAAGGGTCTGCTGTGGAAGGTCCTCCTGCCGATGGTGAGCTCGCCCGTCGCGGGCTTCCTGCTGGGCATCGCGATCATGGTGATGCTGTGGGCAATCATCGCTACGCTGGCGCGCGCCGGTGGTCCGCTGGGCCGGTTGGCGCGGCCGCGCTGGGTGAATGCCTTCTTCAACAAGGCGCAGCTGGTCTCAGCCGCCTACATGGGATTCGCGCACGGCACCAACGATGCGCAGAAGACCATGGGCATCATTGCCCTGGCCTTGTTCGGTGCGCAGGCCGCCGGGGCGCTGGACCAGCTGCCGGCGTGGCTGGCCTTCCTGCACCCGACCGCGGATTCCAAGCACATCGACAGCTGGATCATCGCGTCGTGCGCGCTGGTCATGGCGGCCGGCACCGCCGCTGGCGGCTGGCGCATCATCAAGACGATGGGCCACAAGATGGTCAAGCTGCACCCGATCGACGGATTTGCCGCCGAAACCTCATCGGCCACGATCCTGACACTGGCTGCGCATTACGGCATGCCGGTGTCGACCACGCACAGCATCTCGACCGCGATCATGGGCGTGGGCTTTGCGAAGAATCCCCGCCAGCTCAAGCTGACGGTGATCGAGCGCATCGTCTGGGCCTGGATCCTGACGATCCCGGCGGCGGGCGCCATCGCCTATGGCCTTCTCGCCTTGTTCCAGTCGATGGGCTGGGCGTGAGGCACGTGGCCATGGACGATTATTCGGGAGCGGCCTCAGCCGAGAGCTGAAGCCGCTGCTCGCACGCGGTGCGCTTGGGGCTTTACAGCAGGTCGCCTCCGGCCGACAGCGCGCGTTCCATGCGATCGCCCATGCCGCCGATTTCCAGGATCAGGCGGTCGACCTCCGCCGGCGTCAAACCGTGATAGGGGCGGTTCTCGCACAGTTGCAGGTAGGGCACGCCATCCAGGTCGCCCACCGCCAGGTAGCCCACGCGGCTTTCCCAGTTAAAGGCCAGCGCCCGACGGCAATCGATGCCCGTGGTCGGCGCAACGGCCGTGCTGACGCGCAGGTAAGTCCGTGCATCGTCGTCCTCGAGTTCGGACAGGAAGATCGCCTGGTGGCGGCGGCCGCTGTCGAGCGACAACTCGATCCCGACCACATACGGGTCCTGCATGCTGACGCGGAAGTCGCTGGTGGCGAGGTGTGAGCGGATCTGTTCGAAGTTGTGCATTGGGCATCGCTTGGGGGGCTTGGCCGCTATGCTAATCCGCTATGGCCAAGTCCGCTGTGCAGCCGTCGCCTGCCGCCGAGCGGATTCGGGCAGCGGTGCGGGCGATTCCGCCTGGGCAGGTCGCCGGCTATGGCGACGTGGCACGCAGGGCGGGCCTTCCTGGCCGGGCACGCCTGGCCGCCAAAGTGTTGAGCACCAACGAGGATCCGACGCTGCCGTGGCACCGCGTGGTGCGCTCGGACGGGCGGATCGCATTTCCGGCGGAATCCGAGGGATTCATCGAGCAAAGCCGCCGCCTGCACGCCGAGGGCGTGGTCGTCCTGCATGGGCGCGTCAGGATGCCGCCCCGGGCTGCCTTCGACATGGATGCGGAAATCTGGGGCTGATCCTGCCGTGACAAGCTCGACCGGTATCATGGCGCGCCGTGCCGGCATGTCGCCGCCGCGGACCCAGGACCCACTCGATGTTTTCCAACATGCCCCCCATCACCAAGGCGCTGCTGATCGCCAACGCCCTGGTGTTCGTGCTGCAGCAACTGCTCGGCGATGCCATGTTCAGCCCATTCATGCTGTGGCCCTTGGGCAACGGCGGAATGGATGCGTTGGCATCCGGCGCGGGCCTGTTCGATGCGCAGACGTTCATGCCCTGGCAGCTGCTGACCTACGGATTCCTGCATGCCAACCTGATGCACGTCGGCTTCAACATGCTGGCGCTGGTGATGTTCGGCTCGCCGCTGGAATACACCTGGGGCAACCGGCGTTTCCTCACCTATTACCTGGTCTGCGTCGTCGGCGCGGGACTGTGCCAGCTGGTGGTGGCGTCGTGGTTGTCGGGACGTGGATTGGCCTATCCGACGATCGGCGCCTCCGGCGGCGTGTTCGGGCTGCTGTTCGCCTACGGGCTGCTGTTTCCCAACCAGCGCGTGATGTTGCTCATCCCGCCGATCCCGATGAAGGCGCGCACATTGGTGATCGTCTACGGCGCGATCGAGCTGCTGCTCGGCGCGAGCGGGTTGCAGCCAGGCGTCGCGCATTTCGCCCATCTGGGCGGGATGCTGTTCGGCTGGTTGCTGATCCGTTACTGGCGCGGACAGCCGCCGTTCGGCAGGAAGGGGCCACGCAGGCCCCGCATCGTCCGCTGAGCTCTCGTAGCCCGGGCAAGGGCTACGAATCACGAGTCACGAATCACGTCCCGATCAACGCCAGATCGACACCTGCTGCGCCGTCTCGCGTTGCATCGGCGTGCCGGCCTTGCATGTGTAGGCTTTGCCGAATTCCGGCTGGTCGGCCAGCGGCCCGTTGGTGCGCCATTGCCCGGGTGCGTGCAGGTCGGTTGCGGCCAGGCGAGTGGCGACATCGCGCGACAGCTGCTGCGGCCACAAGCGCGCCCAACCCTGGAAGAACGCCTGCTTGCCAGTGTCCGTCAGCGCCGGTTGCGCGGTCGCCAGCGCGTCCCATGCCAGTTCAACGCCGGCGACGTCCGCGGCATTCTCATCGCGCGTCTGCCGACCGTTCACGTTGCTGCCCAGGCCCGGCCACGGATACGCGCCGTACTGCGTGACCAGCGGCGCGGTGCGCGACTCCCATGCCGCGGTGTCGGTAGCCGTCCACCAGTCGCGGCGGTTGCCGCTGGCGTCGACCATGCGACCAATGCCGTCGAATCCGTGCGTGAGCTCATGCCCGACCAGCGCGCCATAAGAGCCGTATTGCGACGCGGCATCCTGCGCCATGTCCAGCACAGGTGCCTGCAACATCGCAGCAGTGACGATGAGCCGGTTGTGCGCGAGGTCGTAGAACAGTGCCGGCTGCTGCGGCAACACGTCCCAGCGTCGGTTGGCGTTGGCGCGGCCGATGCGTCGCATCTCCTCGCGGTGGCGCCATGTCGACGCAATGAGCATGTTGCCGCCGAAGCTGCCGCGCCCCATGGGCTGCACGCTGTAATCCAGGTCACCCGCGGGCGCACCGATCTCGATGCCGGTCCGCGCGATCTTCGACTTGGCCTCGGCCTTGGCCGACGGGCTCATCCAGGTGTTGCGATCCAGGCTGCGTAACAGCGCATCGCGTACCTGCGTGGCGATCTCCAGCGCGCGCGCGGACGTCGCCGCTGGCAGGTAGCGACCCACGTATTCGCGTCCAAGTATCGGGCCGGCGGCGAGGTTGATGGCATCGAGCACCTGTTGCTGGCGCGACGGTGGCGTCGCCTCTCCGCGAAGGACGCTTCCGCGGAAGGCGAAGTCGACATCACGCCAGGACTTGGAAAGGTACGGCGCCATCGCCGCGCCAACCTGGTAACGCAGGTAGGTTTTCCATTGCGCGGGCTTGATGCCGCCGACCAGTGCGTCGAGCTGCGCGAACAACTGCGGATTGGCAAGCGACACGTTGCCGTCGCTGACGCTCTGGGCTTTCAGGAAATCGTCTAGGCGCAGGTTCTTGAACTGCTTGCCCAGGTTGGCAGCGGGCACAAGCGCGTAATTGCCGCGCGGATCGCGCAGGGCATCCAGCGGCCTGGAGGCCTGTGCGATGCGTGTCTCCAGCCCAAGCACGGATTGGGCGTCCGCCTGCAACTGGTCGGGCTTGCTCCCCGTCAGTGCGAGGATCTTCGTCACGTAATCGGTGTAGCGGCCGAGCAGGGCACGCGTATCGGCATCGGTGCGTGTGTAGAAGGCCGGGTCGGGCAGTCCGAGTCCGCCCTGGCTGAAGTATCCGATATGGCGCCCTGGATCCTGCAGGTCGACGTCCGCGCTGAAATTGAAGACGACGGGAATACCGACCTGGTGCAAGGCGGCGATCGCCGCCGGGATGTCCTTGCCGCGCCGGATCGCATCGATGCGCGAGAGCAATGGCGCGATCGGCGTCGCGCCACTGCGCTCCACCGATGCCTCGTCAAGGCCGCTGGCCCAGAAATCACCAAGCAGTTTTGACACGCCGCCCTGGGCCTGCATGTCCGCGTTGAGCAGGTCGATCTGTTGCTGTTGCGCACGCTGCGCCATCTGGCCCAGCGCCGACTGCATTCCCGTACCGACCGCGGGATTGGCCGTGAGCCAGTCGGCATTGGCGTGGGCATGGAAGTCACGGCAGACCAGGCTGACTTCGGGGGCCTTCTTCGATGCGTGCTTCTTTTTCTTCGCGGCGTCGGCCGCCGGACTGGTCAATATCGCGGCAATGGCGAGCGACAGGATGATTGAAAGCGGGCGCGCATTGGACATGTGGGGGGTCATCTCCTGGGGTCGATCGAGTGTAGCAAGCGCTCCCTTGGCAACGATGAACACGAAGCCCAGCGCAAATGAAAAGGCCGGGTTTCCCCGGCCTTTTGCTTGCTGCCTCGTGCAGGTGACGCAGTGACCAGATCACGACCGCGCCGCGAACGCATTCGCCAGCGATGCGCCCCGCCGCGCCGCCGCGCGCTGCAAGCATCCGGCGACGGGCGGTTCCCGGATTACCGCGCCGCGAACGCCTTCGCCCGCGATGCACCCCGCCGCGCCGCCGCGCGCTGCAAGGCTGCGGCGGCGGGCGGTTCCCCGGACTACCAGATCACGACTTGCTTGTCGGTCGCACGCACCATCGCATCACCCGCCTTGCACTGGAACGCCGCCGCGAACGCGGGCAGGTTCGAAGGCGCGCCGATCGCACGGAAGTCCGGCGGCGCGTGCTCGTTGGTGTTGACGATCACCTTCAGGTAATCGGGCGTGTACTTGCTGCGCCACACCGTCGCCCAGTTGATGAAGAAGTGCTGGTCTCGACTGAGGCCGTCGGTCATCGGGTCGGGCGTGCCAGCGGTGGCTGTCTTCATCGCGTCGTAGGCCGTGGCGAGACCGCCGAGGTCGGCGATGTTCTCGCCCAGCGTCAGCTTTCCGTTGACCTTCAGCCCCGGTGCGGCTTCGTAACCGCTGAACTGGTTCACCAGCTTGTCGGTGCGCGAGGCGAAGCCCTTGGCGTCCGCGGGCGTCCACCAGTTCTCGAAGTTGCCGCTGGGCCCGAACCGGCTGCCCTGGTCGTCGTAACCGTGGGTCATCTCATGCCCGATTACCGCGCCGATGCCGCCGTAGTTGGCCGCGTCGTCCGCCTTGGGATCGAAGAACGGTGGCTGCAGGATCGCCGCCGGGAAGACGACTTCGTTCTGCATCGGGTTGTAGTACGCGTTGACGGTCTGCGGGCTCATGCCCCATTCGGTGCGGTCAACCGGTTTGCCGATCTTGCCCAGGTCCCACTTGTAGTTGAACTCGGTGGCGGCCAGCACGTTGCCGATGTAGCTGTCGCGCGAGGTCTGCAGGCCGGTCCAGTCGCGCCACTTGTCCGGGTAGCCGATCTTCGGGGTGAAGGCCGACCACTTCGCGATCGCCTTGGTCTTGGTCTCCGCGCTCATCCAGTCGAGCTTTTCGATTCTGGCCTTGAGCGCCTCGCGCAGATGCTGCACCAGCGCCTCCATCCGCGCCTTGGAGTCGGCCGGGAATGCGACCTTGACGTACATCTGGCCCAGCGCTTCGCCGACATCGCTGTCGACCGTCTTGAGCACGCGCTTGCCGCGTTCCTTCTGCTCCTTCTGGCCGCGCATGGTCTTGTTGTAGAACGCGTAGTTCTCCTGCACGAAGGCGTCGCTCAGGTACGGCGAAGCTTCATCCACGGTGTGGAAC
>JBBRHT010000084.1:0-8183 GCA_038222295.1 Lysobacterales bacterium | reverse complement strand
GATCTCCTCGATCGACCGCTTCATCCGCACCTACCCGACCCATCGCAACACGGCCTACATGTATTACCTGCGTGGGCTGGTCGACTCCAACCGCGACACGGTGTTCCTGCAGCGGGTGTGGAAGCTGGATTCCAGCCGCCGCGACCTCGCCACGCCGATGCAGGCCTACAACGATTTCAAGACCGTCGCCGAGCGCTACCCCAACAGCCGCTATGCCGTCGATGCGCGTGACCGCATGGCCAAGCTGCGCGACCTGTTCGCGCGCCACGAGCTGGAGACCGCCCTGTATTACCTGCGCCGGGGTGCCGACGTGGCGGCGGTGGACCGCGCCAAGTACCTGCTGGAGACCTATCCGCAGTCCGCCCTGCAGAACGATGCGGTTGCCGTCCTCGCCGCGGCCTATACCCGCATGGGCAACCAGACGCTGGCGGCCGACGCCAAGCGCGTCCTGCAGCAGAACGACCCCAACCATCCGTGGCTGCGCGGCGACTGGCCGCACTACCCCTCGAAGATCCGCACGCTCAATCCGTTTGCCGGCGACGCCCCAGCCGCGAAGTAAGCGAGGCTGCCACGCAGGAACGCCGCCTACGGGCGGCGTTTTTGTTTGGCGCACCGGGATGCGCCTATCGATGATCGCGCGCGGCGCTATTCCCGATACCCGTTGCTGATCGGATAACGCCGCTCGCGACCGAAAGCGCGACGCGAGACTTTCGGCCCGGGTGCTGCCTGGTGTCGCTTCCACTCGCTGATGCGCACGAGGCGCAGTACCTTGTCGACGATGTCGGCATCGAAGCCAGCGGCGACGATGTCGGCACGCGACTGCTCCTGGTCGACATGGCGCAGCAGGATCGCGTCGAGCACGTCATAGGGCGGCAACGAATCCTGGTCGCGCTGGTTCTCGCGCAATTCCGCCGACGGCGGACGCTCGATCACCGCCGGGGGAATCACCATGCCTCCATGCAACGCGCTGCCGCCGACGGTATTGCGCCAGCGCGCCAGGTCGAAGACCTCGGTCTTGTACAGGTCCTTGATCGGCGCGTAGCCGCCGCACATGTCTCCGTAGATCGTGGCGTAGCCGACCGCGTATTCGCTCTTGTTGCCCGTCGTCAGCAGCATGCCGCCGAACTTGTTGGACAGCGCCATCAGCAGCGCGCCGCGCGTGCGCGATTGCAGGTTTTCCTCCGCGGCGTCCGATGGCTTTCCCTCGAACAAGCCGGCCAGCGTGTCCAGGTAGCCCTGGAAAGGCTTCTCGATCGGCAACGTGACCAGCTTCACGCCCAGCGCCGCGCACTGCTCGGCGGCAAGCGCGTTGGACAGCTCGGCGGTATAGCGCGACGGCATGCTGACGGCGGTGACATTCCGCGCACCCAGCGCATCGACTGCGATCGCCAGCACCACCGACGAGTCGATGCCGCCGGACAAGCCGACCCACACCGTGTCGAACCCGTTCTTGCGGCAGTAGTCGCGCGTGCCGCGCACGATCGCGCGCCAGGCGAGCGCATCGCGGCTTTCGTCCCCATCGACCATCCAGTCGACCGGCGAGAAGCGGCGGGACGCGAGGTCGAGGTCGGCGACCAGCCATTGATCGAGGAAAGCCGATGCCGCCGGATGCACGATCCCGTCGCCATCGGCCAGCACCGAGGCGCCATCGAACACCAGCGCATCCTGCCCACCGACCAGGTTGAGATACGCCAGCGCGACGCCCAGCCCGTCGACGCGGGTCTCGTTGACCCGCTGCGCGATCAGGGCATCGCGCTGCGCGTGCTTGTCGCGCTCGTATGGCGATGCATTGGGGACCAGCACCAGTTGCGCGCCAGCCGCGGCCGTCTGCGCCAGCGGCTCGGGAAACCACATGTCCTCGCAGATGATCAGGCCGACTTTGGCGCTTTCACCAGGGACGCTGCCATCGACTTCAAACACGCAGATGTCGCCGTCGGGATCGACATCGAAGTAGCGACGCTCGTCGAAGACCGCGTAGTTGGGCAGCTCGCGCTTGCGATACGTCTGCGCCACGCTGCCGTCGCGCAACACGCTGGCCGCGTTGTACACGACCGCCCCGGCCGACTGCGGCCAGCCGACGATGGCGACGATGCCCTGCGCGTGCGTCGCGATGCGTTGCAGCGCAGCCTCGCAATCGGCGAGGAACGATGGTCGCAGCAGCAGGTCCTCGGGTGGATAGCCGCTGAGCGCGAGTTCGGGGAACAGCACCAGGCCTGCCCCGAAGTCATCACGCGCCTGGACGATCATCCCAGCGATGCGGTCGGCATTGGACTGGACCGCGCCAACGGGAAAGTCGAACTGGGCCAGTGCGATGCGCAGGGTCATGTGGTTGCCTTGTTCCTCGTCCCGCAGGTGGCGCTTGCCCTTCTCCTTGCCCCCCTTGCGGGGGAAGGCCGGGATGGGGGCAACGCACTGTCCAGATGACGCAAGATCACGTCGCAGACGCCTTCCGGATGACCCAGGACATCATTATTCCAGAAGCGCAGCAACCGGAAGCCGCGGCTTCGAAGCCCGTCATCCCTGACGGCATCCATTGTTGCACCGGCGTGCTGCCCGCCATCGACCTCGACGATCAGATTTGCCTCGATACAGGCGAAGTCGACGATATAAGGCCCGATCGGTAACTGGCGGCGAAATCGATGCCCAACGAGCTGGCGACAACGCAACCGTCGCCAAAGACAAGATTCGGCATCCGACATCGACCTCCGCAACTGCCTGGCGAAGTCACGTTTCTGTCCCTCGCGCATCCTCTTGGCCCATGAAGTGCGGTGGATTGCAGCGTGACCTCGAGAAAGCCCAACCGCCATCGGAAATCTCCGCGTTGCGCTGCCCCCATCCCGGCCTTCCCCCGCTACGCAGGGGAAGGAGACAAGCGCTGCGCGAGGGATCAACTCCCTCCTCCGCTTGCGAGGATCAGCTCCCTCCTCCGCTTGCGAGGAATCAAATTATCCGCTTGCCGGGGATCAGCTCCCTCCCCCGCAAGCGGAGGAGGGTTGGGGTGGGGGCACGCCTGGCGGGAGTGTTCGCGTGGCGCTGGCGAGAGGTCTTCGAGTGGCGCTGCCCCCATCCCGGCCTTCCCCCGCTGCGCAGGGGAAGGAGACAAGCGCAGGGGAAGGTACCAGTGGGCAGGACGACGTGGGTTAACCAGCCAGCCGCTTGGCGATCGCCGCACCCAGGTCGCCGGGCGACTTCACCGTGGTGATGCCCGCGGCTTCCATCGCCGCGAACTTGCCCGCAGCCGTGCCCTGCCCGCCCGACGCGATCGCACCGGCGTGGCCCATGCGCTTGCCTGCGGGCGCACTGGCGCCGGCGATGAAACCAACCACTGGCTTGGTGACGCATTCGGCGATGAACGCCGCCGCTTCCTCTTCCGCGCTGCCGCCGATCTCCCCGACCATGATGATGCCCTCGGTCTGCGGGTCGTCCTGGAACAGGCGCAGGCAGTCGATGAAATTCATGCCATTGATCGGGTCGCCGCCGATGCCGATGACGGTCGACTGGCCCAGGCCAACGTCGGTCGTCTGCTTCACCGCTTCATAGGTCAGCGTGCCCGAGCGCGACACGATCGCGATCTTGCCGGGCATGTGGATATGGCCGGGCATGATGCCGATCTTGCATTCGCCGGGGGTGATCACGCCGGGGCAGTTGGGTCCGATCAGCACGACGTCGTCGTAACCGGCGAGCACGTTCTTGACGCGCAGCATGTCCAGCACCGGGATGCCTTCGGTGATGCAGACGATGACGCGGATGCCCGCATCGGCCGCTTCCATGATCGCGTCGGCGGCGAATGCCGGCGGCACGTAGATGACGGATGCGTCCGCACCGGTTGCAGCGACGGCATCGGCGACGGTATCGAACACCGGCAGGCCGAGATGCGTGGTGCCGCCCTTGCCCGGCGTCACGCCGCCGACGACCTGGGTGCCGTAGTCGATCATCTGCTCGGCGTGGAAGGTGCCCTGGGTGCCGGTGAAGCCCTGCACGATGACCTTGGTGTTCTTGTTGACCAAAACAGACATTGAAAATCCTTGGATGCTTGTCGCTTTTTGTAGGTGCGGCTTCAGCCGCGACCGGCGCAATCGGGAACCGAGCAGTCGCGGCTGAAGCCGCTCCTACAAGGAGAGCAGCCTGTCAGGCGGCCGCCGCGACGGCCTTCTTCGCGCCATCGTTGATGTCGTCGGCCGCCGTGATGGCCAGGCCGCTGGACTTGAGCAGCGCCTTGCCTTCCGCGACATTCGTGCCTTCCAGGCGCACGATCACCGGCACCTTGACGTCGACTTCCTTGACCGCGGCGATGATGCCCTCGGCGATCATGTCGCAACGCACGATGCCGCCGAAGATGTTGACGAAGATCGCGCGCACCTTGTCGCTGGACAGGATCAGCTTGAACGCCTCGGTGACGCGCTCTTTCGTCGCGCCGCCGCCGACATCGAGGAAGTTCGCCGGCGTGCCGCCGTTGAGCGCGATCACGTCCATCGTCGCCATCGCAAGACCGGCGCCGTTGACCATGCAGCCGATGTTGCCGTCCATCGTCACGTAGTTGAGGTCGTGCTGGCTGGCGAGGACTTCGGTCGGGTCTTCCTGGCGGATGTCGCGCATCGCGGCCAGATCCGGATGGCGGAAGGTCGCGTTGTCGTCCGAATTGACCTTGCCGTCGAGGACCGCCAGGTTGCCGTCGGTGAGGATCGCCAGCGGGTTGAGCTCGACCAGCGCCAGGTCCTTCTCGTTGAACAGCTTGAACAGCCCCAGCATGATCGTCGTCAGCTGGTTGACCTGCTTGGCGTTGAGCCCGAGCGCGAATCCGAGTTCGCGGCACTGGTAGGGCTGCAGGCCCTGCACGTAGCTCACGTGCAGCGTCTTGATCGCGTCGGGATTCTCGACCGCGGTCTTCTCGATCTCCACGCCACCGTCGGACGAGGCGATGAAGGTCAGCGTCTTGCTCGATCGGTCCACCAGCATCGACAGGTACAGCTCGCGCGCGATGTCGGTGGCCTGGGCGACCAGCACGCAATCCACCGGCAGCGCCACGCCGGCCGACTGGTAGGTCTCCATGCGCGTGCCGAGCATGGCCTTGGCGTACTCCTTCACTTCGGCCAGCGACTTGGCGTACTTCACCCCACCGGCCTTGCCGCGACCGCCGGCATGGATCTGCGCCTTCACCATCCAGGCCTCGCCTCCGATGGTCTTGGCGGCATCGACCGCCTCGTCCGTGGTGCGCGCGACGCGCCCGGCGGGAACGGCGATGCCGTAGCCGGCAAAGAGTTGCTTGGCCTGATATTCGTGGAAATTCATGCGTCACCAGATGGGGAGAAGTCGTTCGCGCGAGCCATGCGGGCCACCTGGGCCGCCGAAAGCCTGCGGCGCGAAGCCCGTCATTGTCGCCGATGCGCCGTCCCGGGACAAAACACCCGGCCCCGTCCCGTCGCCAATGCCCCGCGATCGCCGGGCGTCGCGGCGGATCCAGCAGCGCGCGTGTGCCTATACTCGGCGGGATTTCCCCCGCTCTGGACGCCCGCTTGCCGACACGTCCCGTCCCCGCGAATGCGGCTCCGCCGCTGTCCGCCGACGCCGCCCTGCGCCGCGAGCTGTACTTCTTCAGCCTGTACCGGATCCTGGAGGCGGCGCTGCTGGCGTTGATGCTCTTCAGCCCGGTCGGAGCCTGGGTCGGGGTCGCCGAACGTTCGCTGCTGGGGCAGGCCACCACCATCTTCTACCTGGTCGCCAGCGTGCTGCTGCTCGGCTGGGCGCAGCGCCAGCGCGCGATGCGCGCGCAGGTGATGGTCGGCACCTTCATCGACGTCACCGTGGCGACGCTCGCCATCCACGCGCTGCCCCTGGCCGCGCCCGGCATCGCGCTGATGTTGCTGTTCAATGTCGGCGCCGCGGCCTTGCTGCTGCCCCTGCGCTACGGTCTTGCCGGGGCGGCGCTCGCGGCCTCGGCCATGATCGGCGAGATGGTCTGGACCTCGCTGCACGGCGACAGTGGCAGCCCGCTCGCCGAACGCATCATGTTTTCGGTCAGCTTCCTCGCCATCGCGATGCTGACCTACCTGCTGGGGCGGCAGATGCGGGCCAGCCAGGCCCTGGCCGAGCGCCGCGGCGTGGAGCTCGCCGACCTGGCGGAAATCAACGAGCTGATCATCCGGCGCATGCGCAACGGCGTGGTCGTGGTCGATGGCGAAGGCGCGCTGCGGCTGGCCAACGAAGCGGCCCTGCAGCTGCTCGGCGAAGCCGGCGAAGGCGAGCGCAACCTGGCCGTGGCGGCGCCGGAGCTGGCGCGCCGGCTGGCGAAATGGCGGGAGGACGGCTGCAATGACGACACCCCGCTGCGGCTGGGGGCCGAGTCCGAAGTCCTGCCGCGATTCGCCCGGCTGCTGGCCAACAGCGATGCGGTGCTGGTGTTCCTGGACGACACCTCGATGGTGTCGCGCCGCGCCGAGTCGATGACGCTGGCGACCCTGGGCCGGTTTTCGGCCAGCCTGGCCCACGAGATCCGCAACCCGCTGGCCGCGATCAGCTATGCCTCCCAGCTGCTGGAGGAATCGCGCGACATCGTCGATGGCGACCGGCGCCTGCTGGAAATCGTCGGCCAGCAGTGCGCGCGCACCAATGGCATCGTCGAAAGCGTGCTGGGCATCGCCCGGCGCGAACGCGCCAATCCGGAGCACGTCGACCTCGTCGCCTGGGTCCGGCGCTTCATCGACGACTACCAGCAGATGCTGCCGCCCGAGTCCGGCACCGTGAACGCCACGCACGCGGCCGCCTCGCTTCCGGCGCTGGTCGATCCGCGCCACCTGCAGCAGGTCTGCACCGTTCTGCTGCAGAACGCGCTGCACTACGGCCGCCTTCCCAGCGACCCCGCGCGGGTGACCCTGGTCGTCCACTCACTGGGCGGCAAGCCCGCGATCGACGTGGTCGATCGCGGCCCGGGTATCCCCGAGGCACTGCGGACACGACTGTTCCGCCCGTTCTATACGACGTCCGAGCACGGCACCGGTCTTGGCCTGTACATCGCGCGGGAACTCTGCGTCGCCAACGAGGCGACCCTGGACCACGTCCCGGTCCCGGGCGGCGGCAGTTGCTTCCGCGTCGTCCTGCCGGCTCCGCACGCCTTACTCCGGGCGTGACGATCCGCGTGCAGGTCAATGACCAAGAGCATTGGCTCCCCCACCGCGCATCCGCTAAGGTGCTCCAATGAGTGATCCCCATAGCGCTTCCCCCAGCGCACTGATCGTCGACGACGAGCACGACATCCGCGAGTTGCTGGTGCTGACCCTGGGCCGGATGGGACTGCGCACCGATACCGCCGCAACCGTCGCCATGGCCCGCGCGCAACTGGCCCAGGGCAACTACGACCTGTGCCTGACCGACATGCGCCTGCCCGATGGCACCGGCCTGGACGTGATCGCGACGATCGCATCGCAGTACCCCGATACCCCGGTGGCGATGATCACCGCGTTCGGCAACGTCGACGCCGCCGTCGACGCGCTCAAGGCCGGCGCGTTCGATTTCGTCAGCAAGCCGGTCGACCTCACCGTCCTGCGCGGCCTGGTCAAGCAGGCGCTCGAACTCAACCAGCGCCGCCGCGAGGGCGTGGGCAAGATCCGCGCCGACGCCGGCCTGGGCCGGCTGGGCGGAAATTCCGCGGCCATGCAGACCCTGCGCGAGACCGTCGCCAAGGTCGCGCGCAGCCAGGCCCCGATTTCGATTTCCGGCGAGTCCGGCGTCGGCAAGGAGCTCGTCGCGCGCACGATCCATGCCGAAGGCGGCCGCGCCAGCGGGCCTTTCGTGCCGGTCAACTGCGGCGCGATCCCGGCCGAGCTGATGGAAAGCGAATTCTTCGGCCACAAGAAGGGCAGCTTCACCGGCGCCCACGTCGACAAGGCGGGTTTGTTCCAGGCCGCCGATGGCGGCACCTTGTTCCTGGACGAAATCGCCGAGTTGCCGCTGCCGATGCAGGTCAAGCTGCTGCGCGCGATCCAGGAAAAATCGATCCGCCCGGTCGGTGCATCGGCGGAACTTCCGGTCGACGTGCGCATCCTGTCGGCCACCCACAAGGACCTCGCGGGCCTGGTCGCCGACGGTCGATTCCGCCACGACCTGTACTACCGCATCAACGTCATCGAACTGCGCGTGCCCCCGCTGCGCGAGCGCGTCGAGGACCTGCCGATCCTGGCCGACACCAT
>JBBRHT010000083.1:0-8289 GCA_038222295.1 Lysobacterales bacterium | reverse complement strand
CCTGCCCCACGCGCAAGCCGCCCACGGCGGCCGGGTCCGCCAGGAAGCCGTCGCTGATCAGGAATCACCCTACACAGGGTCACCCGTCTGGGGTGTCATCGTCAACCAGTTTTGAGACCCATTTCAAAAGCCAACACCAATGCCTTCATCGCGATGAAATCGGCGCCGTCGCTGCCGGCCAAGAACTTCACCGCCATGCTGCGCCTGGACCACAACCGCGCGCTGTCGCAACTGGCCAACAGGGCGGCCGTGCCGGTGGGCGACATCGAGAAACTGGTTGTCTGGGGCAACCACTCGCCGACGATGTACCCGGACTACCGGTTCGCGACTGTCAAGGGGAAATCGTTGAAGGCCATGATCGACGACGACGAATGGAACACCAGTCAATTCATCCCGCAGGTCGGCAAGCGCGGCGCGGCGATCATCGAGGCGCGCGGCCTGTCGTCCGCCGCGTCGGCGGCGAATGCCGCAATCGACCACATGCATGACTGGGCGCTGGGCACCGACGGCCAATGGGTCACCATGGGCGTTCCGTCCGATGGCAGCTACGGCATCCCGGAAGGCGTGATCTACGGCGTGCCGGTGACGACCGCCAATGGCGAATACACCCGCATCACCGATTTGCCAGTCGACGAATTCAGCCGCAAGGCGATGGACAAGACGCTGGCGGAGCTCGAGGAAGAGCGCGCGGGCGTTGCACACCTGCTGTAACCCAAGCGAAGGCGGCCGATGGTCGCCTTCGTCCTGTCGGGCGGGTTTCAACCCGCCTTCCGGATACGTCACGAAAGCGGCGGGTTAAAAGCCGCCCTACGAGAAGCCACAATGTCGCACAACTCCGCAGGCGCCCGTTTCCGGACCGCCGTTTCCGACGAATCACCCCTGCAGGTCATGGGCGCGATCACCGCCTACGCCGGACTCATGGCAAGGCGCGTCGGGTACAAGGCGTTGTACCTGTCCGGTGGCGGCGTGGCGGCCAATTCGCTCGGCATGCCGGACCTCGGCATCAGCACGATGGAAGACGTGCTCACCGATGCGCGGCGGATCGTGGAGGCGACGCAGCTGCCGCTGCTGGTCGACATCGACACCGGCTGGGGCGGCGCGTTCAATATCGCGCGCACGATCCGCTCGTTCGAGCGCGTCGGTGTCGCCGGGGTTCACATGGAAGACCAGGTCGGGCAGAAACGTTGCGGCCACCGTCCGGGTAAGGAAGTCGTGCCGACGGCCGAGATGATCGACCGGATCAAGTCGGCGGTCGATGCGCGGACGGACGACGGCTTCGTGATCATGGCGCGCACCGATGCCGCGGCAGTGGAAGGCATCGATGCAGCGATCGACCGCGCCATCGCCTACGTCGAGGCGGGCGCCGACATGATCTTCCCCGAGGCCATGAAGACGCTCGACGATTACCGGCGCTTCAAGCAGGCCGTGCGGGTGCCGATCCTGGCCAACCTCACCGAATTCGGCACCACGCCGTTCTTCACTACCGACGAGTTGCGCGGCGCCAACGTCGACATCGCGCTGTACTGCTGCGGCGCCTATCGGGCCATGAACAAGGCAGCGTTGCATTTCTACGAGACCGTCCGTCGCGACGGCACCCAGAAGAACATCATCGACAGCCTGCAAACCCGTGCCGAGTTGTACGACTTCCTGGGCTACCACACCTACGAAGAGAAGCTCGATGCGCTGTTCGCGCAGGCCACTCCGGAGAAATCAGCATGAGCGACAACGTCCAGGCAATGCCGAAGGCGAAGAAGTCCGTGGCCCTGAGCGGCACCCCCGCGGGCAACACCGCGCTGTGTACGGTCGGCCGCAGCGGCAACGACCTGCATTACCGCGGCTACGACATCCACGACCTCGCCACGCAGTCGTCGTTCGAGGAAGTCGCCCACCTGCTGGTGCACGGCACGCTGCCAACCACAGCCCAGCTGGCTGCCTACCGCACCAAGCTCAAGCGCCTGCGCGGATTGCCGGTGATCGTCACCGAGGCCCTGGAACTGGTGCCGGCGAATGCCCACCCGATGGACGTCCTGCGCACGGGCTGCTCGGTGCTGGGAACCGTGCTGCCCGAGCGCGACGCGCACGCCGCGCCGGAAGCGCGCGACATCGCCGACAAGCTGATGGCGAGCTTCGGGTCGATGCTGCTGTACTGGTGGCATTTCACCCGCAACGGCCGCCGGATCGATTGCGAGACGGACGACGAGTCGATCGCGGCGCACTTCCTGCACCTGCTGCATGGCGAGGCGCCGAGTGCGCTGCACGCGAACGCACTGGACAAGTCGCTGGTGCTGTACGCCGAGCACGAATTCAACGCCTCGACCTTCGCTGCGCGCGTGATCGCGGGCACGGGATCGGACATCCACAGCTGCATCACCGGCGCGATCGGCGCATTGCGTGGTCCCAAGCATGGCGGCGCCAATGAAGTCGCCATGGACATCATTTCCCGCTACGCGACGCCCGATGAAGCCCAGGCCGACATCCGTGCGCGCATGGAGCGCAAGGAAATCGTCATCGGCTTCGGCCATCCGGTCTACACGATCGGCGATCCGCGCAATCCGATCATCAAGGAGATCTCGCGCGCGCTGTGCAAGGACGGTGGCAACCAGGTCCTGTTCGATGTGTCCGAGCGCATCGAGAACCTGATGATGGACACCAAGAAGATGTTCCCCAACCTCGACTGGTACAGCGCATCGGCGTATCACATGATGGGCATCCCGACGCCGCTGTTCACGCCGCTGTTCGTGATCGCGCGCACGTCCGGCTGGAGCGCGCACGTCATCGAGCAACGCGAGGACGGCAAGATCATCCGTCCCAGCGCGACCTACGTCGGCCCGGAAGATCGCGCCTACGTGCCGATCGAGAAGCGTTGAAGCCCGACTGAGGCCGGCCTGCGCGAAGGTCGGCAGGCGAGGGTACTGCGGCGGCGCGGTGAATCGCGCCACCCCACGGCCGGTCGCCTAGTCGCCGCCTTCCTGCACGAGCGCGCGCTGCACGCCGGCATCGGTTGACATGGTGTCGAAGAAGCGCGCGAGGTTGTCGAAGCCGGACAGGTCGATGCCCATGGCCCTGGCCCAGCGTGTGACCACGAACAGGTAGGGATCGGCGATGGACCGGCTGCCGGTGATCCAGTCGCGGCCCTCGAGCTGCTTGTCGACCCGGGCAAACAAGCCGCGCAGTTTGGTTGCGGCGGCCTGCTTGGTCTTGTCGATCAAACCAGGGTCCTCGAGGTAGGCGGTCGAACCGAACAGCGGATGGAAGGCCGGATGGATATCGGCGTTGACGACGCCAAGCCAGCGGTTGACCTCGGCGCGCGAACGCGCGCTGCCATCGCCGCCCAGCCCGGCCTCCGGATGACTGTCGGCCAGGAAATTCAGGATCGCGGCGTTCTGGGTCAGCACCCATCCGTCCAGGACGAGCGCGGGAACCGCACCGACGGGATTGATCGCCAGGTATTCCGGCGTTTGCCGCTCCTCACGCGAAACACAGACAGCTTCGTAAGGCTGGCCGATCCATTCCAGGACGATGTGGTCGGAGAGCGAGCAGGCACCGGGGGAGTAATACAGCTTCATGGGAGGTCTCGCTGAGGGGAGGCCGACTATGCGCGGTGCGGCGTCAGGCCATCAATCAGGCGCCGTGGAACGTAGCGTCACGACTTGTGGGGCTTGAGCTTCTGCACCCGGAAGAATGTGTGGTCGCCGATGGTCGCCACCTGATGGGCGTTGCCCCATGCCGGGGAGACGAGGGCGGTAGCGGCGAAATGGCTGGCGCCCGGCACGATCTCCTTGCGTTGGCGCGGTGGCAGGGCCCAGTTACGCTGCGATGCCAGGGCGACGGCAACGGCTGTGTCCCACGCGTCGTTGTTCGCCAGGTTGGTCTGCGGGGAGACCAGCGAGGGTGCGAACTGGTGGCGCGCGGTCACGACCTGGCACAGGTTGCTCCCCCAGAGGCCACTGTCCTGGCGACGCAGGGCAACCTCGGCGACGGCTTCCTGCCCGCGGACGGTCTGGTCGCGCGCTTCAAGGAAGACGGTGGTGCTCAGGCACAGCGAGTCGGCGGCTGGCTGTGGCAGGACATGCGACAGCCAGAGGATCCAGGCCAGCTTCATGGCAACTCCTTGTCCGTTGCACGGCCGCGATGCTGGCGTCCTACCCGTTAAAAGGCGGATCTGCAGCGCGACCGGATGGCGTAATGGGGAGGGCGACAGCTCTGCGGCTGGCTTTAAGCCCGGGTGCCGGAAAACCCCGCGGGAGTGCGGGCCAGCACCGGTGTTGGCCAACGTGGCCGAACGACAGTGCGCGCACCGTAGCCACCCCAAACCCAACGCCAGCTGAATAGGGAAATTAGCAAGTGCTTGATTTTGCTGGAATGCCGAGTTGGAGCGGTTGCGGCTGAAACCGCATTCATTAGCACCTGCGGGCCGCTAGCCGATGGCGAACGCGTCCAGGGCGAGCGAGCCGAACTCAACGGATTGATGGATCTGGCGCGCTGCCGAACCGTCGCCAGCGCCCAGCGCGACGAACAACGGCATCAGGTGTTCGGCAGTGGGATGGGCCTGTCGGGCACCCGGTGCCAGGCGATCCCACGCCAGCAACGCGTCGATGTCGCCGGCGACCAGCCTGTCCCGCATCCATCTGGCGAAGGCCAAAGCCCAGCCGGGCGTGGGCGCGTCCCGGTCGCCCCATGCCAGTTCGCGCAGGTTGTGCACGAATCCGCCCGAGCCGACCACCAGCACGCCGGCCTGACGCAGTGGCGCAAGGGCGCGGCCGATCGCGAGGTGTTCAGTGGCAGTTCCCCGGGGATCCACCGACAGGGGCACGACGGGCACGTCGGCTTGCGGATACATCCTGCGCAAGGGCACCCACACGCCGTGGTCCAGGCCTTGGTCCCGGAGCATCACCGGGGCCAGTCCCGCATCCGACAGGCGCCTGGCGACGTCATCGGCGAGCGACCGGTCACCAGGGGCGGGGTAACGGATCTGGTACAGCGCATCGGGGAAGCCGTTGAAGTCGTGCACGGTCTGCGGATGCCCGTTGGCTCCAATGCTGGCGCCCGGAGCGGTGAAATGCGCCGACGCGACCACGATGGCCCTTGGCCTTGGCATCGAGGCTCCCAACCCGTCCAGGAAGCGGCCGGCGGCGGAATCCTCCACGGCCAGCATCGGTGAGCCATGGGACAGGAACAGACTTGGCATCGCAGGCGTTGGCATGTCCGCTACCTTGGCGTCCCCGCACGGCCAATCCAAGCCGGACAGCCGGCCTGCTGTGTTGCGGAAACGACGCCACGCGGCGGGCGCCTGCCGGCATGTCGACCGTGGTGCGTGACGGCGGGCTGGCACGCAGGATTGGCCAGCCAACTCCCGGCGCGGCAAAATAGTCGGCTTCCTCCGAGCCGGAACCCTGCATGAGCCATTTCGACGTCCGTTCCGCCGCCCGCCCCGATCCCGACCAGCCAATGGTCGATATCGCCGATTACGTGATCGACTATTCCATCCAGTCGCAGGAGGCGCACGACACCGCGCGTTACATGCTGCTGGATTCGCTGGCCTGCGCGATGCTCGCGATGAAGTTCCCCGACTGCGTCAAGCATCTTGGACCGCTGGTGCCCGGCGCGATCCTGCCCGGCGGCGCGACGGTTCCCGGCACCCATTTCGAACTCGACCCCGCGCAGGCCGCCTTCAATATCGGCACGCTGGTGCGTTGGCTGGATTTCAACGACACCTGGCTGGCCGCCGAGTGGGGCCACCCCTCGGACAACCTCGGCACGATCCTCGCCGTCGCCGACTATCTCGCGCGTCGCGACCTGCGTGATGGCGGCGAGCCGCTCACCGTGCGCGACGTCCTGACGTGGGCGATCAAGGCGCACGAGATCCAGGGCGTCTACGCGCTGCAGAATTCCTTCAACCGCGTCGGACTGGATCACGTGATCCTGGTGCGCCTGGCATCCAGCGCGGTCGCCACGGCCATGCTCGGTGGCAACAAGGACGCCGTGATTACCGCAGTCTCGCATTCATGGATCGACAACGGCGCGCTGCGGACCTATCGCCATGCTCCCAACACCGGGCCGCGCAAGTCATGGGCGGCGGGAGACGCCTGCCGGCGCGCAGTCATCCATGCCCTGAACGCCACCGACAAGGGCGTGGTCGGCTATCCCAGCGCCTTGTCGGCAAAGACCTGGGGCTTCTATGACGTCGCCTTCCAGGGCAGGCCGTTCCAGTTCGAGCGACCGTTTGGCAGCTACGTGATGGAGAACGTCCTGTTCAAGATCAGCTATCCGGCGGAATTCCATGCGCAGACGGCGGTTGAGTGCGCGATGCAGCTGCATCCCATGGTGTGCGACCGCATCGACGACATCGAACGGATCGCCATCGAGACCCAGGAAGCGGGGGTGCGGATCATCGACAAGACCGGCCCCCTGGCCAACTATGCCGACCGCGACCATTGCATCCAGTACATGGTGGCGATCCCACTGATCCATGGGCGCCTGACCGCCGGGGACTACGATGATTCAGTGGCGGCGGACCCGAGGATCGATGCGCTGCGGTCAAGGATGACGGTCATCGAGAACCCGCGCTTCACCCAGGACTACTTCGATCCGGACAAGCGCTACATCGGCAACTCGGTGCAGGTGTTCTTCGGGGACGGCTCGTCGACCCCGAAGGTGTCGATCGACTACCCGATCGGCCATCGCAAGCGTCGGGCGGAGGGGATCCCGGTGCTGATGGCCAAGTGCGCGGCCGCCCTTCGGGACCACCTGCCGGCGGACCAGGCTGACCGCATCATGGCCCTGGCGGCAAACCCGGCTGCCTTGGACCAAATGCCGATCGATGAGTTCATGAATCTGTATCGCGTGTAACATCGGGGCGCCTTGCCCGATGGCCGCGCCCCAACTGTTATGGTAGCGTTAACAGGACCTTCACACCGTCAACATTAGTCTGATCGGGATGGCGTGCGCAAAAAGGCCGTCTCCAATCACGCTTTACCGCTTTATTTCTTGATCAAGGAGCTGAACATGCATAAGAAACTCCTCTGTGCTGCGTTGCTGAGCGGACTGGGCGTAGCACAGGTCGCATTTGCCCAGGACAGCACCACCACGACGACAACCACCACCACCGACGCCCCGGCCGCACCGGCCATGGACACGATGGCAACTGATACCACCACCACCGGTACGTTCGATGACCGTTGGTATGTCACCGGTTCGGCTGGCTACAACTGGCAGGACAGCAAGCGCGCCACCAAGGACATCCCCTTCGTGACCCTGGGCTTCGGTCGTTTACTCAGCCGCAACTGGTCGCTGGATGGCGAGCTGAACTACCAGATCCACCCGACGTTCCGCGGTCGCGCCAACATTTCTCCCTCAAATCCTGATTTGACGCTGAGCGGCCAGGACCTGAATTTCGACCAGTACGGCGTTTCGCTGGACCTGCGTCGCCACTTCATTGCCGAAGGCCGCAACTGGAACCCCTACCTGCTGATGGGCCTGGGCTACCAGCGCTCCGAGGAGGAGTACGACAACTATCCGATCCCGGATTCCCCGCAGCGCCTGAAGACCGGCAACGTTGCCGCCAAGGTTGGCCTGGGTATCCAGGGTGACCTGGGTCGCGTCGGTATCCGTGCCGAGCTGGCCGAGCGCTTCGACATGAACGGTCGCAGCCACATCGCGCCGAACGAGTCGTACTTCCGCGACCTGCTGGCATCGGTCGGCGTCGTGATCCCGCTGGGTCCGGAGCCGATGGCTGCGGTTGCCCCGGCTCCTGTCGCGCCGAACTGCGCCGACATGGATGACGACGGTGACGGCGTCAACAACTGCAACGACAAGTGCCCCGGTTCGCAGGCTGGCCAGACCATCGGTCCGGACGGCTGCCCGGTTCCCGTGTCGATCGACCTGAAGGGCGTGAACTTCGACTTCGACAAGGCCACGCTGCGTCCGGATGCCGTCGCGATCCTCAACGAAGCGATCGACATCCTGAAGCGTTACCCGGACCTGAAGGTTGAGGTCGCCGGCCACACCGACTCGATCGGCTCCGACGCCTACAACCAGAAGCTGTCCGAGCGTCGCGCCAAGACCGTGTACGACTACCTGACCAGCAACGGCGTCGACGCCGGTCGCCTGGTGGGCCCGGTCGGCTACGGCGAGAGCCGCCCGATTGCGCCGAACACCAACCCGGACGGTTCGGATAATCCGGAAGGCCGCGCGCAGAACCGTCGTACCGAGCTGAACGTCCAGAACCAGTAATCGGACGTCGGTTCCTGACGACACGTTCCAAAGTTGTACGAGAAGCCCGGCCTTGCG
>JBBRHT010000082.1:0-8418 GCA_038222295.1 Lysobacterales bacterium | reverse complement strand
GTCGTCGCGTCCCAGCCGCGCTGCCAGTTCGGCCAGCATGCGGATCGCGGCGACGTCGGTCGGCGCCTTTTTCAGGTGCGCGCGCAGCAGGGACTCGGCGTCGGGGATACGGTCCTCGCACAAGGCCGTGGCGGCGGCGAGCAGGTCAGGGTCGCGGGTGGAATGGCGGATATGACTGGAGTACGCGGCCGAGGCGGCCGCCGCATCGCCTGCCAGCGCAAGCTGGTCGGCCAGCATCAACCAGGCGCCGGGGAGGTCGGGCTTGAGGCTGACCGCGCGCCTGAGCGCCGCAATCGCTTCATCGCCGCGACCCGTCGCCGACAATGCCCGTCCCAACTCCCAATGCGCCATGGCCCACCGCGGCTGCGCGGCCGCCACCGGCGCGAGAACCTCGATGGCATGCTCCGGAACGCCACGCGCGGTATGCGACGCGCCAAGGACCAGCAACGCCATCGGATGATCGCCAACCACGGCGATGATTTCCCGCGCCTGCTGCGCGGCGAGCTCCGGCTCACTGGCCAGCAACCGGCTGGCGTGCGCGAGCGCGACGTCAAGCGATGCCACTTGACCGGCGTCGCTCATGCGACGGCGGGCCCAGACGGCGTCGGGTGCGCGTCGGCCATGACAGGCGCATGGACCTGGCGGGATCGATGGAGCGGGCAGGACGACATGTGTTTCCCCGGTTCTGCTGCAACGCTCGGCGCCCCCACCCTCGCGCCGGTTCACGCAATCTACGCCGCATGGATTTGCCGCGTCCAGTGGGGCGCCACGCGTCTCGCCATCACGTCGACTTAGCCCGGCCCTGCCTAGTCTCCCGGCTTCTCCCCAGCTCAGAGAGTCGAGATGCCAACCCTGAGAATGCGCGTGACCGGCGGTGAAGGCGACGTCCGCGCCATGATGAACCTGCTGCAAAGCCTCGACGGGATCGAGCACGTCGAGGAAGTCGCCGACCTGATGCCGCACATGGATGACGCCGATTCGAGTTCGGCTGGACTGAGCGACGTCGCGGGCCCGGACGTCCACGAGATCGAGATCGATGCCCCGAACGACTCCACCGCCCGGCGGGTGCGCGAGGCAGTCGAGGCGCTTGCATTCGACCTGGATGCACTGGTGGAGTTCGAGGAAGAAGACGACTAGGAGCGGGCTTCTCGATCAGTGGTGCACGAACATCTGTACGCCTTGTGCGGGGCATCCTGAATGGCGCCAGGCGTACGCTCATGCAGCCACTTGTCCACAGGGTGCCTGCCGGTGACTCCAGACGCGTCGACGTTGCGTGGCGCGAGGCGCATTTTCACGCCCCGCATTGCGTGATACTGCAGCCATGCCCCGTCCAGGGAACCCCGATGCCACTTCGTAAACGTTCCGTCATGGAACGTGCCACGCTGGCGGACCGCCTGCTGCACGCGATCACGCCTGAGCAGGTCGCCGACGTCATGCTGGAGAGCGATGCGGCGCTGGCGGCGCCAGGCGCGTGCGTGCTGTGGTCGGACAACTGGCCGCATGCCATTACGTCGTATCCCTCACCCTACCTGGAGCCGCGCGTGCTGGCTGCAGCCCATGCGGCATTGCAGGAATGGCGCGAGCGAGCGACGCCGTCGGCAACAACGCACGTGCTTTGCGACAAGGACGGCGCGACCGCCGTACTCCAACTTCCTGCCGTCAATGACGCGTTGCCGGCGCCCGGTTTGCAGGCTGCCGGTGCGCGCATGGCCGAAGTCCTGGCGATCCAGCGCCTGCACGGGACCGTGGCGCAGCTGGCCCAGGCCGAGCAGCTGCAGCGCGCGTTGTTCGCGATCGCCGACATGGCTGGCTCGGACCTGGACATGCCGGACATGCTGCGCGGGCTGCACCGCATCGTCGGCGAGCTCATGTACGCGGAGAACTTCTACATCGCTCTGTACAACGAGGCCGACGACAACATCCGTTTCCTGTACTTCGTCGACAGCGTCGACGACGACGGCCCCTCCGTCGGCGATGAGTTCCCGCTCGACCGCATCAAGCATGGTCCCACCTGGTGGACGATCCACGAACGCAAGCCATGGATGGGCACCACCGAGCAACTGCAGGCGCAGATCCCCGGACCGCTCAATATCCATGGCGCTGACAGCCACGACTGGCTCGGCGTGCCGATGCTGCGCGATGGGCAGGTGCGCGGGGTCATGGTGGTGCAGAGTTACCTGCCCGACGTGACATTCAGCAGCACCGACATGGCGCTGCTGGGATTCGTCGGCGAGCACATCCTGACCGCGGTGGAACGCAAGCAGGGCCAGGAGGAACTCGAGCGCCGGGTGGAGGAACGCACCGCGCAACTGGCCGAAACCAACGAGGAGCTTCGCCAGGAAGTCGCCGAACGCCAGCGGGGCGAGCGCCTGCAGTCGGCGCTCTACCAGATCGCCGCGCTTGCCAGCGTCGACGAGAGCAGCGAGCGCTTCTTCCGGCACGTGCATGCCGTCGTGTCGGACCTGATCAACGCGGACAACTTCTACATCGCGCTGCTGTCGGAGGACGGCTCGACGCTCGAATTCCCCTACCGGGTGGATCGCAACGCACCGCATAGCGCCGCGCGACCGCTCGGACGCGGGCTGACCGAATACACGTTGCGCAGCGGTCGTGCGCAACTGGTCGACGGCCGCGAGGCAGCACGCAGCCTGATCGAGGCTGGCGAAATCGACGAGGGATACATCGACTCGCCGACCGCATGCTGGCTGGGCGTTCCGCTGATCGGCGCCGAGGCATCCATCGGCGTGGTGGCGGTGCAGAGTTACACGCCAGACGTGCGCTACGACCAGCGCGATGCCGAACTGCTGACATTCGTGTCCTACCAGTTGGCCAGCAGCATCCAGCGCCGGCGTGCCGCCGACGCCCTGCTGATTTCGCACATCCGCCTGGAGGAGCGCGTCGAGGAGCGCACGCTCGAACTGCGCGAGCAGATCGCCGTCCGCGAGCAGATCGAGGCGCAACTCCAGCACCAGGTCATGCACGACCCGCTGACTGGCCTTCCCAACCGGCTGTACCTGCGCGACCGCGTGGAGCGCGCCATCGCCGGCGTGCGCCGCAACGAGGAGCGGCGATTCGCGCTGCTCTACCTGGACGTGGACCGGTTCAAGATCATCAACGACAGCCTGGGCCACCTGGCTGGCGACCAGGTGCTGCAGGAAGTCGCGCGTCGCCTGGGCGAATGCGTCCGCGAGCCAGACGTGGTCGCGCGGTTGTCGGGCGACGAATTCGCGTTGCTGCTCGAGGATGCGCCCGTTCCGCAGACGGCGAGCAAGGTCGCGCAGCGCGTGCTCGAGGCGCTGAAGCAACCGCTGCTGGTCAATGAACACGAATTGCACACGTCGGCCAGCATCGGCATTGCGATCGGCGACCGGCGCTACCAGACGACGGACGAATTGCTGCGCGACGCCGACGTCGCGCTGTACCGGGCGAAGAGCGCCGGCCGCCAACGATTCGTGATGTTCGACGATTCGCTGCAACGCAAGGCCATGGACGTCCTCGGGTTGGAGCAGGAGTTGCGCGAAGCACTGGCAGCCGGACAATTCGAGCCGTATTTCCAGCCATTGGTGCGGCTGTCCGATGCCACGACCGTCGGCTACGAGGCGCTGGTGCGCTGGCACCATCCACAGCGCGGCGTGCTGTTGCCGGGTGACTTCCTGCGCGTGGCCGAGGACAGCGGCCAGATCGAGGCGATCGACTGGCAGATGTACAACATGGCTTGCACCGCGGGCGCGCCGTTGGTTAGCGACAGCGGCTTCATCACCATCAACATCTCGCCCCGTCACTTCCAGAACGAGGACCTCGACGAACGCCTGCTGGCGGTCACGTCGGAAACCGGCTTCGATCCGGCCAAGCTGCGCATCGAAGTCACCGAAGGCACGTTGCTCGGCGACCCGGCCGCCGTGGCCAAGGTGCTGCAGCGACTGCGCGCCGCCTGCATCGAGGCCGCGCTGGACGACTTCGGTACCGGTTACTCCTCGCTGGGCTACGTGCACCGGTTCCCATTGAAGATGATCAAGATCGACCAGTCGTTCGTCGCCCCGCTGGGGCAGGAGGACTCGCCGCGGAGCCTGGCGGTGATCGGCGCGATCCTGGCGCTGGCGCGGTCGCTGGGACTGGAAGTCGTTGCCGAAGGCATCGAAACCGAGCAACAGCTGCGAATCCTGCGCGACATGGGTTGCGTCTACGGACAGGGATATTTCTTCGGACGTCCGCAGCCAGCCGAACACTGGCTTGCGCTGCGCGAGGCACGCAACGCCGAAATCGTGGCCTGACGCTCGGCGCCTTTCGATTGCCTCCACGCTGGCGGGCGATATGCTTGGGGTTTACGCCACCGAGACCGCCATGCGCCCTTCACTGCTTGCCGCGACCCTGCTGACCGCGACCCTGGCCGCCTGCCAATCCACGGCGCCCGTTCGCCCCGACCAATCGACGTCCATCGCCGCCCCGGCCGTCAATGCGGCCGACGCCCAATTCAACGCTGTCGCCCAACACTGGCTGGACGGATGGATGCAGCGCAATCCGGTCTCGGCCACGCAGCTGGGCGACCATCGTTTTGATAGCGAGATCGACGACCTGAGCGCCGGCGGGCGGCAGCGCATGGTCGACTTCAGCCAGCAGGTGCTGTCCGGGCTCGACGCCATCGACGCCAGCCGGTTGTCGCGGGAAAACCAGGTCGACGCGATGATCCTGCGCAACCAGCTGCGCTCGGACATCTGGAACATCAACACGTTCCAGTCGTGGGCGTGGGATCCGCAGGTGTACAACGGCCTGGCCGGCGGCGCGATCTACAACGTCATGGCGCGTGACTTCGCGCCGATGCCGCAGCGGTTGAAATCGGCAACCGCGCGAATGGAGAAGATCCCCGGGATCTTCCTGCAGATGCGCGCCAACCTCGATCCGGCACGCGCGCCCAGGATCCATGCCGAGACGGTCGCCAAGCAGAATGCCGGCGTGCTCAGCCTGGTCGATGAATTCATCACGCCCAACGCAGGGCAACTCGCCGGCGCCGACCGCCAGCGCCTGGACGCGGCCGTCGCCGGGCTGCGCAAGGCCGTCGCCGATCAACAGGCATGGCTCGACGGCACGCTGGTGCCCAGCGCCAAGGGCGATTTCCGCATCGGCCAGAAGCTGTACGACGAGAAGCTGCAGATGTCGCTGGATTCGACCCTGTCGCGCGCCGAAATCCGGCAACGCGCCGAGGCCGAGATCAAGCGCGTGCGCGGCGAGATGTATGGCATCGCGCGCACCGTGCTGAAGGACCGGGAATCGGCGCCGCCACTCCCGGTAACGCCGACCGCCGCGCAACAGCAGAAGGCCATCGAGTCCGCCCTTGAGCTGGCTTATGCCGACCACCCGGCGCGCGACCAGGTCGTGCCGGCAGCAAAGCAGGCGCTGGCGAACGCAACCGCATTCGTGCGCACAAAAGACCTTGTCACCGTGCCCAATGACCCCGTCAACGTCGTGCTCATGCCGGAATTCCAGCGCGGCGTGGCGGTCGCGTACTGCGATTCACCCGGGCCGCTGGACAAGGGCCTGGCAACGTATTTCGCGATTTCGCCGATCCCCGACGAGTGGTCCCCGAAACAGGCGGACTCGTTCCTGCGCGAATACAACTCGCGGATGATCAACCTGCTGACCATCCACGAGGCAATGCCCGGGCACTACCTGGAAGGCGCGCATTCGGCGCAGTTCCCCTCGACGCTGCGCGCGGTGTTGCGTTCTGGCGTCTTCGCCGAGGGCTGGGCGGTCTATACCGAGGACATGATGACCAGGGCCGGCTACATGGACAGCGACCCGCTGTTCCACCTGGTGCAACTGAAGTTCTACCTGCGTTCGGTCGCCAATGCCCTGCTCGACCAGGGCGTGCATGTCGACCACTGGACGCGCGAGCAGGCGATGCAGCTGATGACGCAGCAGACGTTCCAGCAGGAACGCGAAGCCGCCGGCAAGTGGGTGCGCGCACAATTGTCGTCGGCGCAGCTGCCGACGTACTTCGTCGGCGTGCAGGAGCAGTTCGACCTGCGCCACGCGATGGAAGCCAGGCTTGGCGACCGCTTCAACGAGAAGGCGTACCACGATCAGGTGCTGTCCTACGGCGCACCCCCGGTGCGCTACGTCCGCGAACTGATGCTGGACGAACCGATCCGCTGACGATGGCCCGCCGTCCCGCCGAAGCCGAGGCGCAGGCGACGCCGCCGCGCGTCGTCGACCGCATCCGGGTCGGCGTGGGCGGCTGGACGTATGCGCCGTGGCGGGACAACTTCTATCCCGCCGGGCTGGTGCAGCGCCGTGAACTCGAATACGCAAGCCGCCACCTCACCGCGATCGAGATCAACGGCACCTGGTACGGCGCGCAGAAGCCGGCGACCTACGCGAAGTGGCGCGACGAAACGCCGGATGGCTTCGTGTTCTCGGTCAAGGCCCCGATGCGCATCACCATGGCGCGGGCGCTGGCCGACACCGGCGGGCAGGTCGATGCGTTCCTCGGTGGCATCGTCACGCTCGCCGACCGGCTCGGCCCGATCGTCTGGCAGTTCGATCCGATGCGGAAACTACCGCTCGACGACCTCGCTCGCTTCGTGGAGTTGCTTCCGGCGCAAGTCGATGGGCGCACGCTGCGGCATGTCCTGGACGTGCGCGTGCATGCGGTCGTCGATGCCGACTTCGTCGCGCTCGCGCGCCGCCACGGCATGGCGACGGTCTTCACCGACTCGGCCGAGCATCCCTCGTTTGCCGACGTCACCGCGGACTTCGTCTATGCACGCCTGATGGGCACGCGCAGCGCGATCCCCACCGGATACCCGCAAGCGGAGTTGGAGATCTGGGCCAAGCGCGCCCGGATCTGGAGCGCCGGCAGCGAGCCGGATGACCTTCCGCGGATCGGTCCGGCCGCCTCCGGCAAGGCATCTGCGCGCGACGTCTTCATCTATTTCATCAGCGGCGCCAAGCAGCGCAATCCCGACGCTGCGCAGGCGTTGTTGCGCATGCTGGGACCTGCGTAGCGCCAGCGCCGGATCAGTCGGGCGACGCACGCCACGCCTTCGGTTCGACTGCCAGTCACGTCCAAAAAAAAAAGCCCCGCTCGATCGAGCGGGGCCTGGTTGCCACGGATTGGCGCTATTGGCCGATGTGTTCCTTCAGCCACGCATTGACAGTGTCGTGCCAAAGCACGCTGTTCTGCGGCTTGAGCACCCAGTGGTTCTCATCCGGGAAGTACAGGAACCTGGATTCAATGCCCTTGCGCTGCAATGCGGTGAAGGCTGCGATGCCCTGCTCCACCGGGATACGGAAATCCTGCTGGCTATGGACGATCAGCATCGGCACGGTCCAATCCTTGACGTGCAGGATCGGGTTGAACTTCTCGTAGCCGTCTGGATTGCTCCACGGGGTGCCGCCGTTTTCCCACTCGCTGAACCAGAGTTCTTCGGTCGCGTAACCCATCATGCGATTGTCGAACACGCCATCGTGCGCAACGATGCACTTCCACGGCTGCTGCCAGTTGCCGGCGATCCAGTAGGCCATGAAGCCGCCGTAGCTGGCGCCGAGTGCGCAGGCCTTGTCGCCATTGAGGAAGCCGTATTGCGACAGTGCTGCCTTCCAGCCCTTCTGCAGGTCTTCCAGCGGACGATCGCCCCAGTGTTGCGAGATCGCGTCGGTGAAGGCCTGGCCGTAACCGGTCGATCCGTGGAAGTCCACCATCACCACCGCGTATCCCTGGCCGGCATACGTCTGTGCATTCCAGCGGTAGCTCCAGCTGTTGTCGAAGCTGCCCTGCGGGCCACCGTGGATCAGGAACGCCACCGGATAGGTCTTACCCTCCTGGTAGTTCCACGGCTTGATGACGTAGCCATGCACGGTGTCGTTGTTCCAGCCCTTGAACTGGAACTGCTGGAAGTCGCCGAATTTCACATCGGGAAGCATGTCCGACGCGCTTGGGGTGGCCGCCACCGACGGTGCGCCGCCCAACCCGCCGGTGAACAACTGGTCGCCGGTTTTGATGCTGTTGCGCGCAAACGCCAGCGCCTGGCCCTGGATCTGGACGCTTGAGACGTCGCCGCCACCAATCACCTGCGAGACGGCGCCAGTGGCGATGTCGACGGCGAACAACGGGTGCTGGCCCATGTCTTCGGCAGTGGTGTAGATCGTCTTGCCGTCGGTCGACAAGGTGATGCTGTCGGCCGAGCGATCCCATTGCGGATCGATCTCGCGACTGCTGCCAGTGGCGAGATCCATCGCCATCAACCCGAGGCGATCGGCTTCGAACGTGGGTCGCTTCATGGCGCGGTAATACAGCGTCCTGCCATCGGCGCTGAACACCGGGCCGGCGTCCCACGCCTGGTTCGCTGCGGTGAGGTTCCGTGCGGTGCCGCTGCCATCAGCGTTGAGCCGGTACAGATCGAAGTTGGTCGAGTGCGGCTC
>JBBRHT010000081.1:0-8526 GCA_038222295.1 Lysobacterales bacterium | reverse complement strand
GAGCCGGCGGCAAAGGTCCTGCCACCGAGCGTCCATGGATCGCGCAACTGCAGCGTCAGCCAGTCGCGGTGCACGGCCTTGATCACCGAATCAGGCACGTCGATCCTGGCCAGCGCGCCGTCCTTGCCGCGCAGGTAGAGCGCGTCGCTGGAGAAATCCAGCGCGCGGCTGACGAAGTCGCGCTCGAAGCCAGGGGTCGTGTCGTGGATCGCGCTGATCGCCAGGTCCGACGGCTTGCCTGCGTAGACCGGGCTGGCGGAGGACATGGGCGTGCCGCGTCGCCACAGCTTGGCGATGCGCGGATAGCCGGACGTCGTCATCGCGCTCGTCCCGTCGGCATCGGGGCCGAAATCGGTGCCGACGTACACGCTGTCCTTGTCGATCCAGCCCAGCGAACCCTTGGACTCGGGACGGAAGAAACCGTCTTCCACCCACTGCTTGCGGGTGAGGTCGAACTCGCGGGTGACGTCCGCATCGCTGCCGCCGCGCGACAGCGCAACCAGGCAGCGCTCGTACGCCGGCTTCAGGCAGTCGGCGCCATGCCAGACCCACTTCTCGCCCTCGGCGGCCCCCAGCGCGTCCAGGTCGATCACCGTTTCCCACCGCGGCTGCGGCTTGCGGTACTCCTCCAGCGTGGTGCGTCGCCACAGGCCGCGCTCGTGGTCCGCGTCCTTCCAGAAGTTGTAGTAGTAAGCGCCGATCCTGTCGACGTCGGGAATCTTCTCGCGCGAATCCAGGATCGCGCGCAGGCTCGCCTGCGATTGCGCGAAGGCTGGCGTGCCGGTGAGCTCGGTATCGGTGCGCGCGTTCTGCGCGTGCACCCACTCCAGGGGTTTTGCGCCGGTGACATCCTCCAGCCAGGCATGGGGATCGTTGCTGGTCGCGGGCATGCTGTCCTTGGGCTGGGGAGGAGCCGCGGCTGCACCGCAGGCGATCGACAGGCCCAGCATCAGGGCGGGCAGGCGACGGATCGAATCGGGTGCGGGCACCGGCAGCTCACAGTGGCGGGTGGCCGCAAACGCTAGCACGTCGCCTAGCCCCGTCGCCGGCCTTGCGCCTACGCGGCGCGCGTCAGGCGGCTCACCGCGCGATGGCCGTCATATCGCCGAGCCTGCGTGGTGCGGGCGCGGCGACGTCCGATCCCTGCCACCGGACGCGGTGCACGCGGCAAGCGGAACCGGTGCAGCGACCACCAGCTCACCAGCGGCATGCCCAGCAGCCACAACGGGATCGAGCCGAACCAGACGTTGTGGCCGCGTGCCAGCGGAATGCAGAGCACGAGCAGTCCGGCGACCAGGACGCTCCGACGCAGCAGGCGCTCCAGGCGCGGATCCGGCGCAGCGGTCAATGGATGGAAGACAGGCATGGCGGTCACTCCCGGGTCATGATGTGCCGCCAGCATCGCCGCCGCGTTTCTCAGGGGCTGCGATTGCCACCAGGCCCGGGCGTTGACGTCACCTTCGCCCGCTGTCGACACATGCTTCCGGACCTGAATGGAGTCAACCGTGGCCAATTCCCGCAATCTGTCGCTGCCCACCCTGCTGATGCTGGGCGTGCTGTCCGCGTGCGCATCGGCGCCACCTGTCGCCGACGGTCCGGTGCTGTCGCTGCAATCGGTGATGGGCACGTGGTATGTGATCGGGCACGTGCCCTACTTCACCGAGCGCGGGCAGGTCTGGTCGCACGACGACTACGCGCTGCGCCCGGACGGCCGGATCTCCGTGCATTACACCTACCGCACCGGTTTCCACGGGCCGGTCAAGACGCTCGATGCGGTGGCGGCGGTGATCCCGGCAACCGGCAACCGCGACTGGCGCCTGCGTTTCTACCGCATCGTGCCGGCGACCCAGCGCATCCTCGAAGTCGCCCCCGATGGCGCGTGGATGCTGGTGACCACGCCCAACCGCGACCTGGCCTGGATCTTCTCGCGCAGCCCGGCCATGGACGACACCACCTACCAGGGGCTGCTGCACAAGCTGTCGGGCCATGGCGTCAATCGCGACAAATTGTGGCGCGTGCCGCAATCGCCCGACCAGGTCGGCGCGCTGGGGTTCGAGCGTCCCAACGACGAGTGATGCGGCCTCAGTAGCCCGCGGCGTCCAGCGCTTTTTCGGCCTGGCTGCGGCCGATGTCGATCAGCTCGGCGGCGCGCCAGAATTCGTAGAACAGGCAGGCATCGCGCGGGATGCGGATGACCAGCTCGGGGGGATCCAGCGCCATCTGTACCCGCGCGATCTGCGCCTGCATCGTGTCCAGCGCGCGCGCCATCATCTCGCTTAGCCCGATGCCGCCGTCGCCGCCGGTTCCCAGCGTGTTCTCGAACCAATCGCCGACGCGGTCGCCGATGGACTCACCACCGCTGTCGTCGCCATTGGCGCGCGCCGGCTCACCGGGAGGACGCTGCGGCCAGCCATGCATGTCCACGGCGATCAGCCGATGCGCATCGGACAGGCGCGTGGCGGCGATGGGCAGTGGCGCCAGCAGGCCGCCGTCGACCAGTTCGCGGCCATGCACCGCGTGCGGGGTGAACAGGCCCGGGATCGCGAACGATGCGCGGATGGCATCCCACAACGGTCCGCGCCGCAGCCAGACCTCGCGCTGGCGCTGCAGGTCGACCGCGACCGCGGTGAACTGGATCGGCAGGGATTCGATGTGCGGGTTGCCGACGAGTTCGCGCATGCTGTGCACCAGCCGGTTGCCGCTGAACAACCCGGCGCGCCCCAGTACCGGGTCGAGCAATCGCAGGAAATGCCGTCGCTGCATCCGCACCAGCTGTTCGCGGAACTCCGGCAACTTGCCGGCCGCGTAGATGCCGCCGACCAGCGCGCCGCTGGACGAGCCGGCCACGGTGGTGATTTCCAGCCCGCGTGCCTCCAGCGCTTCGATCACGCCGATCTGCGCCCATCCGCGCGCGCCGCCTGCGCCCAGCACCAGCGCCACCTTCTCGCCGGCATGCGGCGCCGACACCATGCCGCCGGCGGCGCTGGTCATCGGTCGTAGTGGCTCAACGCCAGCGACAGCAGCGATCGCGCCTGCTCGCGCAGCGATGGAGGCTCGACGATCTCGGCGTCGCTGCCGTAGTGCAGCACGTCCATCAGCAGTTCGCGCGCCGCGCTGTAAGGCACCTTGAGCTCATAGCGGCCATCGGGCAGGAAGCGCCCCTGCTGCTGCGAGTGCCAGTGCTCGTCGGCGACCCAGCGTGCCGACTTGGCGCTGAAGACAATCGTCGCCCAGCCCTTGGGCGGCCCGGAAAAAATGCCGTAGCTGCCGGACAGGTGGGTATCGAGCTCGGATTCGGCGATGTCGCGCGCCGGCGCGTCGAGCATGCGCGCGCCGCTGATGCGGTCGACGGAAAAGCTGCGCAGCGCCTCGCGATCGTGATCCCAGGCATCCAAGTACCAGTTGTCGCGGTAATGGGTCACGCGCTGCGGGGAGACCGTGCGCCGGGTGCGTTCGTCGGTGGAGCGCGCGCGATACTCGAACGCGAGCTGCTTGCGCTCGAGCACGGCCGAGCACACCGCGCGGAAGGCATGCTCGTCCATGCGCCGCAGGCGATGCGGGATGACGCGCACGCGCTCCACCGGCCAGCGCTTGCCGGTCGAATGCTCGTCGAGCAGCTTCTCGATGCGCTGCTGCAGTGGCGCCAGCGCGCTCGACAGCATGCCTTCGCTGCTGCGCGACAGCAGTTGCTGGGTCGCCAGCAGCGCATGCAGCTCTTCGGAGTTGAGCCACAGGCCGGGCAGCTCGAACCGATCGCCTTCGCTGGCGTCGTAGCGGAAACCCGCTTCGCCATCGCCGAGGACCGGCGCCATCAATGCGTCGCGCAGGAAGGCCAGGTCGCGATAGACCGTGGCGCGCGAACAACCCAGTTCTTCCTGCAGGCGCGGCACCGTCACCGGATAGCGCGCGGACTTCAGGGTGCGGTGCAGGGCGAGAATGCGTTCGTAACGGTCCATGCGGGCGATTATGGCGCGTCCGCGCGTGGCCCGTGTCCGGTTCCGGTGCCCGCGCCGCGTTGGTATCCGGCACCGAACCTCCCATCGGAGCAATGCATGTCCACCCGCACCCGCTCCCTGACGCTCTCGTTGCTCGCCGCTTGTGCACTGGCGGCGTGCAAGCCGGCGGCAACCCCGGCCAGCGATGCCGGCGGCGCCTCACCCGCATCGCCATCGACAGCGTCCACCGCTGCGCCATTGGCGGGCAAGCCGTCGACGCTGGCGCGGATCGCGAGGGGCCTCAATCCGCTGCCCAATGCCAGGGACGCGATCAAGGCCTCGATGGACCGGTTCATGGCCGTGCGCAGCTATCACGCCGCGATGGACTTCGAGGGCGGCCCTGGCGGCGCGATGGGGCACCACGAGATCGACTTCGTCGCACCCGATCGGTTCCGGATGCAGACGCCGATGGGCACGCAGGTCATCATCGGCGACACCATGTACATGCACGTGCAGGGCCGGACCATGAAGGTGCCGATGCCAAAGGGCACGCTCACGCAGTGGCGCGACCCGGCGAGGCTTGCCGGGAGCGAGGCCGGCATGACCGTGCAGGCGCAGGGAAGCGACACGGTTGACGGCGTGCCGGCGCGCAAATACCTGGTGCACCACGCGCAACCCAAGCCCACGGACGTGACGATGTGGATCAATGGCGACGACCTGCCGATCCGGATCCAGGTCGCCATGCCGATGCAGGGCAGGACCGTGACCAGCACGACCAATTACTCGCGCTTCAACGATCCGACGATCCAGGTCGAGCCGCCACGGTAAGCGCACGCCAGCCGGCGCCACGACCGGCATGGCGTCGTCGCCTTCCCACGAGCCGGTGCACTGCGAGCAGCCGCGATCGCGCGGTGCACGACGCATCGGCCACCACCATCCATGTCTTTGCCCGGCGCGGCGCGGCACAATGCCGCATGCGCGAACCCCAGCTCAACCTCTCGCCGTCGCCCGGCGACGAGGTCAGGACCACGACGTGCTACATGTGCGCCTGCCGCTGCGGCATCAAGGTATGGCTGGCCGACGGTCGCATCCGCTACATCCAGGGCAATCCCGAACACCCGGTCAACCGCGGCGTGCTGTGCGCGAAGGGCGCGGCCGGGATCATGCAGCATTACTCGCCGGCGCGCCTGCACAAGCCGCTGCTGCGCGTGGGCGAGCGCGGCAGCGGCGAGTTCCGTGAGATCGAATGGGACGAAGCCCTGCAGCTGGCGACCGACTGGCTGGCGCCAATCCGCGCGCGCAACCCCGATGAACTGGCGTTCTTCACCGGGCGCGACCAGTCGCAGGCGCTGACCGGCTGGTGGGCACAGCAGTTCGGCACGATCAACTATGCCGCGCACGGCGGCTTCTGCTCGGTGAACATGGCCGCCGCCGGCCTCTACACCCTGGGTGGCAGCTTCTGGGAGTTCGGCGAGCCGGACTGGGACCACACGCGCTACCTGATGCTGTGGGGCGTGGCCGAAGACCACGACTCCAATCCGATCAAGCTTGGCCTGGGCAAGCTCAAGGCACGCGGCGCCAAGGTCATCGCGATCAACCCGGTGCGCAGCGGCTACGGCGCCATCGCCGATGAATGGATCGGCATCCGCCCGGGCACCGACGGCCTGTTCGCCTTCGCGCTCATCCACGAACTGCTGCGCAGCGACCGCATCGACCTGGACTACCTGGTGCGTTATGCCAACGCGCACTGGCTGGTGCTGCGCAATCCAGGCGACGCCGATGACGGCTTGTTCGCGCGCGATGCCGCTGGCAAGGCGCTGTGCTGGGACAACGCCGCCGGGGCAACCTGCGACGCCGGCGCCATCGGCATCGCTCCGGCCATCGTCGGCGAATACATCCTGCCCGACGGCCGCAGCGCGACGCCGGTGTTCCAGCTGGTCGCCGACCGCTATCTCGATCCGCAATATTCACCCGACGCCGTCAGCGAGCGCTGCGGCATTCCCGCCGACACCATCCGCCGCATCGCGCGCGAGCTGGCGGCGGCCGCCTTCGACAGCAACTTCAGCCTGCCGATTCCGTGGACCGACAGCTGGGGACGCGAGCACGCCGAGATGGTCGGACGCCCGGTGTCCATGCACGCGATGCGCGGCATCAGCGCGCACAGCAACGGCTTCCACACCTGCCGCGCGCTGCACCTGTTGCAACTGTTGCTCGGTGCGGTCGACGCTCCCGGCTCGTTCCGCTACCAGCCGCCGTATCCCAAGCCGATTCCACCGGGTAACCGCCCAGGCCGCACGCGCATGGACAACGGCGCGCTCAACGCCGGCCCGCTCGGCTTCGTGCATGGACCGGAGGATCTGCTGGTCGATGCCGACGGCCGGCCGCGTCGCATCGACCATGCGTTTTCATGGGCCTATCCGCTGGCCGCGCACGGCATGCTGCACACGGTGATCCGCAACGCCCACGCCGGCGATCCCCATCGGATCGACACGCTGTTGATGTTCATGGCCAACATGAGCTGGAACTCAGCGATGAACACCCGCGAGACGATGCAATGGCTGACCGACAAGGATTCCGACGGCGAATACAAAATCCCGCGGATCATCTATTCCGACGCCTATGCATCGGAAATGGTCGCCTACGCCGATCTGGTGCTGCCCGACCCGACCTACCTCGAACGTTTCGACGCGCTCTCGCTGCTCGACCGGCCGATCACCGACGCCGACGGCGTCGCCGATGCGATCCGGCATCCGGTCTTCGATCCGGCGACGCAGGCGGAGGGGCGCGATGTGCGCGGCTTCCAGTCGGTGCTGCTCGACCTCGGCGCGCGACTGGGACTATCGGGGATGGTGCACGCCGACGGTTCGCCGCTGTACGCCGACTACGCCGATTACCTGGTGCGCCACGAGCGCTCGCCGGGCATCGGCACCCTCGCGGGCTGGCGCGGCGTCGATGGCAGCCAGTCCGGCAAGGGCGCGCCCAACCCGCGCCAGCTCGACGCCTACATCGCCAACAACGGCTACTGGCGCGAGGAACTCCCCGAGCATGCGCGCTATTACAAGATGGCCAATCGCGGTTACCTGGAATGGGCCCAACGATTCGGCTTCGTCGGTGGCACCGAGCCGATCGTGATGCAGCTGTATTCGGAAACCCTGCAGAAATTCCGGTTGGCCGCCAGCGGGCACGGGTCGGTGCAGCCTCCGCCGGACCACCGCGCCCGCGTGGCGACGTATTTCGATCCGCTGCCGATCTGGTACGAGCCGTTCGAGGGCGCACAGACCAGCGTGGATGCGTTCCCGCTCAGCGCCGTGACCCAGCGGCCGATGTTCATGTACCACGCGTGGGGCTCGCAGAACGCGTGGTCGCGGCAGATCGCCACGCGCAACTGGCTCTACCTGCATCCGGACACCGGCATGCGCTTCGGCATCGCGGACGAGGACTGGATCCAGGTCAGCTCGCACCACGGCAGCATCACCGTGCAGGCGAAGTTCGCCGCCAACGTGCAGCCCGACACCGTGTGGAGCTGGAATGCGATCGGCAAGCGCAAGCGTGCATGGGCGCTGGCCAAGGACGCACCCGAGTCCAGCAAGGGCTTCCTGCTCAACCACCTGATTTCCGACATTACCCCGCGCGGTGATTACGCCAATGCCGATCCGGTGACCGGGCAGGCGGCGTGGTTCGACCTGCGCGTGTCGATCGGCAAGGCGGTGACGCCACCGGCCGGCGAGAGCGAGCCGCAGTTCGCGCCGCTCGCATTCGCCGTGGCCAACGACGAGCCACTGCGCTACGGCGTGCGCATGCGCAACCGTGAGCACGCCAGCAAGGCGCCTGCGGGGAAGAAAGAGTCATGACCAGCCTGCCGCCGCCATCGCGGAAGAAGCTCGGTCTGGTCATCGACCTGGACACCTGCGTGGGTTGCCATGCCTGCGCGGTGGGCTGCAAGGAATGGAACGCAGGTGGCATCGCCGGGCCGCTGACCGACAGCGATCCCTATGGAAAGGAACCCAGCGGCGTCTGGTTCAATCGCGTGCACAGCTACGAGCTGGAAGCGACCAGCGCCTGCGGGGGATCGCCTCCCGTCGCCGCGCAACCCGCGCAGACGTTGCATTTTCCGCGCTCGTGCCTGCATTGCGACACGCCGGCCTGCGTGACCGTGTGCCCGACCGGCGCCAGCTACAAGCGCGGCGAGGACGGCATCGTCCTGGTCGACGAGGACAAGTGCATCGGTTGCGGCCTATGCGCGTGGGCCTGTCCCTACGGCGCGCGCGAGATGTCGCCGGTCGAAGGCGTCATGAAGAAATGCACCCTGTGCGTGGACCGCATCTACAACGAGAACCTGCCCGAGGCCGAACGCGAGCCCGCCTGCGTGCAGGTCTGCCCGACGCGTGCCCGGCATTTCGGCGACCTGGGCGATCCGGAGTCCGCGGTGTCGAAACTCGTGGCCGAACGTGGTGGCGTGGCGCTGATGCCGGAGCTGGGCTACCAGCCGGTCAATCGATACCTGCCGCCCCGACCGCGACGTGTGGGCGGTGAGGAAACCGTCGTGGCATCGACGGGAAATGGAGCGGTGCCGAGTTGGCTGACCCGGATC
>JBBRHT010000080.1:0-8570 GCA_038222295.1 Lysobacterales bacterium | reverse complement strand
GTAGGACTCGCCGAGCCCGAGCGATCCCTGCGCCAGGACGCGCGCATAGAAGCGCTCGTCACGGATCACCGGATCGGTCGTCGCTGCACCGCCGGGCTGGACGCCTGCCGCGTCGAGCAAGGCAAGAATACGTTGCCGGATGATCGATGGCATTCGATTCCCCTCCGCGGCGCCGTGTCAGCCGCCGACGAACAGATGCCGGTATGCCGGCGCGATCCTGGGCAGCAGGACGTCGGCGGGAACGTCGACCGTCTGCGTTCCGTCGGCATAGGGGCCGACCTGGTAGGGCGGAAAGACGAATCGCAACGCTGCGATGCGGCCGTCCGCAGCGAGCACCGGCTCGAACTGCGAGAAGTTGTCCACGTCAGGACCCGTGCCCTCGTCGATCATGCGGCCGGCGTTCTTGACGACCTGGGAACGGTCGACCGGGGCCAGCTCATCGGCATCGACCCGCTGCGATAGTGCGGCCTGCAACTGCTCGCGCACGTGATCGGAAATGTCACGCCACGCAGCGAGATCGGGCACCATGTCCTGCGCGGTGAGTCGCCGGTTTTCGCCGGGCAGCCAGACGAAGCGTGCAACCAGCGGCGCGCCGTGCGCCCCGCCTGTGTAGCTGCTCCCATCGGCCGCGATCGCGACGATCTGCGGCGTCGCGACCACCTCGGTGAAACTGAGCGACAGATCGTAGGGGGCCGAGGGCCTGGACTGGCCCAGCGCGGCAACGGCCCGCATCAGGTCGGCGCGCGCGCCGTCGGCATAGCGTTTGAGTTCCGCCGCAAGTCCCGGATAACGATTGGCGATCGGTGGGTAGCTGATGCCGATCATGTATCGCGGGTCGCGTTCGATCACGTCCTGCAACCCCGCGGCTGGACTGGCAGCCACGGCCGAAGCAGCGGGGGTGGGAGTTGGCGCCGCAGCCGGCGCCGGCTCGCGGTCGCGACTGCATGACGCAATCAGAAACACCACCAGGGAACCTGCCAGCCATCCTGTCTGACGAAACGCCTGCAACACGTTCAACTCCTATCCCGCGGACCCCAGTCAGGGTAGAGAACGCAGCGTGATGCCTGCCTACACGCAGGCGGTCGCCCCCAACGAAAAACCCGGCCGAAGCCGGGTTTCCGTGTTGCGAAGCCTGGCCCGGAGGCCGGCTCAATTACATGGCCTGGACTTCGTCCGCCTGCAGGCCCTTCTGGCCCTGCACGACCTTGAACGAGACCTTCTGGCCTTCCTGCAGCGACTTGAAGCCGCTGCCCTGGATCGAGCGGAAATGCACGAACAGGTCCGCGCCGCTCTCAGGGGTGATGAAGCCGAAGCCCTTGGCATCGTTGAACCACTTGACGGTTCCAGTCTGACGATCCGACATGATTTGTTACTCCTTGAAACGAGGTTTTGGTGTACACGGTCGCATCCACACGGTGCGTACCGGACTGTCGAGCAAGGGGTAACACGAGAGCGATGTAGCGGATCGTTGGATCTACCGCATCGGAGCCACGATGTACCGTGATCCCGGCTTTGAACAGTGCGCGCACCATACCCTACTTCCGGTCGCAAGTGTGAACAGGCCGGAATGACCCTCCGGAAGCTACCAATCCTCCTGCCGGGGTAGCAGCCCCCGCAGTTCGGCATCGGTCAGGTTCCGCCATTGGCCGGGCTTGAGATGGCCCAGCTTGACGTTGCCGATCCGGACCCGGACCAACTGCTTGACCCGGTATTTGAAATGGGCCGCCATCAGCCGGATCTGGCGGTTGAGCCCCTGCACCAGGACGATGCGAAAGCCGAATGGCCCGAGCTTGCCGACCTTGCAGGGCAGCGTCACCTCGCCATGGACGGGAACACCGCGGGCCATTCCCCGCAGGAAGACGTCGGTGACCTGGTGGTTGACCGCCACCAGATACTCCTTTTCCAGCTTGTTTTCAGCTCGCAGGATGGCATTGACGATGTCGCCATTGCTGGTGAGCAGGATCAGGCCTTCGGAATCCTTGTCCAGCCGTCCGATGGGGAAGATCCGATGCTGGTGGCCGACGAAATCGACGATGTTGTCCTTGTCGGCCGGGTCGGTCGTGGAGGTGATGCCCACGGGTTTGTTGAGCACGATATAGACGTGTTTGCGCTGGCCCTTGGCTGCGGTGCGGACCTTGACGGCCTGTCCATCGATCTGGACCTGGTCGCCCTCGCCCACCTCGGCCCCGACCCGTGCGCGCAGGCCGTTGACGCTGACCCGCCCCTCGGCGATCAGGCGATCGGCATCCCGACGCGAACAGAAGCCGGTGTCGCTGATGTGCTTGTTGAGGCGCATGCCAAGGCCGGCTGGGAGGAGGTGCGCATCTTACGCAGCCCCGGAGCCGCCGGCAGGAACACTGCCGTCCAGATGGCCGGACGGCAGGCACGCAGTGCCCACTGCCCTGGACGGGTCAAGTCGCCAGCAGGTCCGCGTCCTGCGGATGCTTGCGGAAATAGGCGGCGACGTAGCTGCATGCCGGGTCGACCTTCAGCCCCTCGGCGCGGGCGTGATCCAGGGCCGTCCGGACCAGCGCGGCCGCCACGCCGCGGCCGCCGATCTGCTCCGGCACGCCGGTGTGGACCAGGCTGATGACATCGCCGTGGCGCCGGTAATCCAGCACGGCCTCAACACCATCGACGGTGGCTGCGAAGCGGTTGCGCTCCGGCTCGTGGCGGACGTCGATCACTGCTGCGTCGCTTGTCATGCGTGCTCCTGATGGCGGTTCAACGACTGTCCCGCTTGCCCTGCTTGCGGCGGTCGCGGGAGCTGATATTGCCCTGTATCGCATCCAGGTCGATTTCACCCTTGTGCAAGGTGTCGGCCTGCACGCGGGCCTCGTCGGACTGGAATCCGGAATGGGGGACGGTGCTGGCCGCAGCGGTGCCCACGGCCTGCCATGCCGGCGCTTCCCGGTCACGAGCCTGTTTGGCCTCGAGCAACGCGCGGGTGTTCTTCAAGGCCTTCTGCGCGCTGATCCGACGCGCGCCGGCGCCATTGCCTGCCGACCTGCCGGCCGGTGCCGTCGTGCCAGATGCCGGCTTGGACGCCGCCCTCGACGATGTGGTCTTTGCGGAGGTTGCTGGCTTGCTTGCCAATGACGTCCTGATCGCGGCCGTCTTCGACGATGCCGCCTTGGATGCAACCGGCTTCACCGCCGCCGCCTTCGCCGGCGTCGTCTTTTTCGCTGCCGTCTTTTTCGCTGCCGTCGTTGCCGGTACGGCCTTGCCCGATGCCGTTTTCGCAGAGCTGGCCTTCAGCGGCCCGGCATTGGCCGATCCGGCCTTTCCGCTTCCCCTGGGCGTGGGGCGACTGCCAGCTGTCGGGCTCGCCACCCGGCTCGATGCGGCCTTGGTTGGGGCCTGTCCGGGGGCGGTCGTTGCCGATCGACGCGTCGCAGTGCGCGACGCCGCACCGCTTGCGGCAGTCGACTTGCCCGTCCCGGATCTGCTGGCGGTCCTGCTGGGCGCGGACTTGCGAGTGGTGGCCATGCGCGTCTCCCGTCGACGATCGCCGCGAAATGCCGCGGCGGATCCTCCATAACACCTGCAGCATGCAGGTTGGGTGAGTGCGTCAGCCCAGCGTTGGATGCAGCAACTGCTGCAGGAAAACGGCGGCGACGCGCGGCTCGAGCAGCAGCGTGAACAGCACGCCGTATGCCGCACCCCACAAGTGCGCGCTGTGGTTGACGTTGTCGTTTCCCTGTCGATCCATCCACAACGAATAACCGACGTAGACGACGCCGTAGACGATCGCCGGCACCGGCAGGAAGAAAACGAAGATCAGCGACCACGGCTTCAGCAGGATGAAGGCGAACAGCACCGCCGACACGGCACCCGATGCCCCTAGGCTGCGATAGCGCGCATCGGTGCGATGGCGCATGTAGGTCGGCAGGATGGCGACCAGCAGCGCCGACAGGTAGAACAGCAGGAATCCGGTGCGCCCGATGTATTGCGCGAAGAACTGCTCGATCAGGCGCCCGAAGAAATACAGCGTGATCATGTTGAACAGCAGGTGCTGCAGGTCCGCATGGATGAAGCCGTGCGTGACCAGCCGGTCATACTGGTGCTGTCGCTGGATCGGTGGCGGCCACAGGATCAGGCGGTCCATCAGGCGCGCGTCACGCATGGCCAGCCAGGAGACGACGCAGGTGATGACGATCAGAAGCACGGTGACGCTCATGGCCATTCACCCAGGCCTTCGGTTTCACACAGCTGCCTGAAACTCGGGCGTGCGCACAAGGCATGCGCCAGGGCGGCCAATCGCGGCCAGTCGGTCGCCGGCCTGGGCGTCGCGCGCGACCACCGCATCAGCATCGTCAGGTAGAAATCCGCGGCGCAGGGACTGTCCCCGAGCAGGTAGTCGCGCCCGGCCAGGTGTGAGTCGATCCGCGCCCAGGCCTCTTCGATGCGCGGCGCCACGTGTGCGCGCACAAGGTCTGCCTGCTCGGTTCCCGCCGCCTCATGCGGGTACCACCACAGCCGGAACAACGGCTGCACCGCATTGGCCAGGTGGAACATCCATTGGGTGTATTCGGCGCGCGACGGACTGTCGAACGGCGGCGCGAGCCCCGCCTCGGGGTGGCGATCGGCCAGGAACATCGCGATCGCGGCCGCCTCGAACATCGGCTTTCCCTGGTGCACGAACGTCGGCACGACGCCGTTGGGATTGAGCGCGAGGTATTCGGGCGCTTTCTGCGCTCCGGTCGACGTGTCGACCAGCTGCAGCGTGTGCGGCACATCGAGCTCCAGCAACAGCCAGTGCACGAGCATGCTGGCGGCGCCTGGCGCGTAATACAGCTGATCCATCGACAGTTTCCCCGGTTCGCCTTGACGAAGTCTAAGCGATGGTCGCCGCGGACCCGAGTGCTTTGGTCAGGGGCTCGCCTTCGAGCCGGATTCGTCCGCAGCGCGAGGCCCGGCGTTCCTGCGCCCAGGCGATCGGCCACGCACCAGCTGTTGCAGCTGCACGGCATCGGCGATCGCATGGCCGCCCGCCGTGTTGTCGAAAATGCACCACGGCGTCCGCCTGGGGCTTGGCTGCGCGAGCAATGCACTGGCCAGTGCGCGCAGGCGGTCGGGGCCATACGCGTCGTAGTACATGCGCGGAGATCCATGCCAGCGCCAGTAACTCCATCTGCCCTGCCCGCCGGGAAGTGCGGCCTGGGGCAGGATCGCCGGATCGGCGCCCACGCGGCTGACATCATGGCGCTGCCAGGTCGCATCGACGCGTGGCTCGAACCAGCTGGCATGGCGGGGCTCGCAGGCGATCGACACCGATATGCGTCGACGCAACATCGCGAAGAACGTGTTCGCGGTGCGCGCGTCGAAGGCGAGACTTGGCGGCAGTTGCACCAGCACGCCGCCCAGTCGATCGCCGAGCCCGGCGATCGACTCCGCGAAGCCCGACAGCAACCCTCCCACGGCATGCAGCCGGGCTTCATGGGTGATGGCTTTCGGTAACTTGACCGAGAAGCGGAATCGCGGCGGAACGGCTGCCGCCCACCGTGCATAGGTCGCGAACGCATGCGGGCGGTAGAACGACGAATTGATTTCCACCACGTCGAACCGGGTGGCGTAACGCGCAAGGTGGCTGTCGCCGGCATCGAAATGCGCGCCGTGGCGCGACAGGATCGACCACCCTGCGCAACCGATCCTCACCTTCGCTGGTGGGTGTTTGCCTGTTGATTCGTGCATGGGGACGATGACGCTGCGCCGCAGTGGAAGTGCCAGCCGATGCATGGAGTCGGGTAGCGCAGCAGTCTCACAAACGAAGTGAACGCGGTGCCGACGCCGAGCCAACGCCATCACCGTCTGGACGGCAAACGTGCCGCCTATCCTGACCCGCTCAACCGATGCGGCAATCCTCAGGGGCGAGGTCAGGACATGACGGCAAACACGGTCGACCGGCGTCTTTCGGACGAGGAAGTCAAATCGCGCCTGCGCGGGCTGCTCAATGCCGAACAGCGCCACACACTGTCCGAACTCGAACGATTCGGCTGGGAACTGAAATTCGTCAGGCGCCCGCTGTTCCAGCCATCGATCCCGGTGATCTTCGACGGTGACCGCAAGGCCTACGCGATGCTGGAACCCGACGGCACGCTCAGCCAGGACCCCGGTTTCGACATCCGCGGAAACTGACCGCGCATCGCGACCGCCGGCTCAATACCTGAGCGGCCATCGCCCCAGGATGCGGTAGGGCATCGCTGCCCCCGGACGGCTGTCGACCAGCGCGAAGTCGCGCACCGACCATCGCACGGCAGGCAGCATCGCCTTCGATACGGCTGCTCGCACATTGCGCTGGATCGTCACGTGCGGCACGAATGCCGGCTCCCGCAGCATCGACAACTGCGCCGTCAGCGCCTGGAAGAGTCCTTCGTGCAGTCCCCTCAGGCCGACCGGCATGACATCGGGGCCCAGCCATCGCACCCGGCTCCCAGGAAACCATCCCGCCCGGTCGAGGGACAACTCGAAGGGTGCGATGCGCATCGACGCGCCAGCCGCCATGGCCGCCGACAGCACTGACTCCAGCAGTGGGCGGACGTCGCCAAGGAACAACACCGTCAGGTGGTAACTCTCCGGCGCGGTGGCCCGGCCACCGGTTGCGTCGCCAAGCAGCGACGCGGCCTCCGCGATCGCCGACCGGACGGCCTCGCCTGGCCAGAGCGCGAAGAACAGCCGATGTGGCGAACCAGGCGCGGCGTGTCCCGGTTCCCGTGCGTCCGCTGGATGGCTCATTGCGACTGCGCCACGGCGGAACGGACCGATCAGGGTTCCAGCGCGGACCAGCGCGCGTACGCAGCGTCCAGCTCCGCCTGCGCATCGGAGACCGCCTTGCCGTGGGCGGTGATCGCCGCGCTGTCGCGTCGATAGAAATCCGGCGAGTTCATCTCCCCCGCCAAGGCTGCGATGGTCGCCTCGAGCGCCTCGATGCGGCCCGGCAGCTGTTCGAGCTCACGCATTTCCTTGTAACCGAGCTTTCGCGGTGGACTGCGCACCAATGCGGCGGCAGGCGACCTCGCACCAGCCGAGCCACTGGATGCCGATGCTGCCTGCACGCGCTGGCGCAGCCAGTCGCTGTAGCCGCCGACGTACTCACCGACACGCCCGGGCACGCCATCCTGCATGACCATCGTCGAGGTCACGACGTTGTCGAGGAAATCACGATCGTGGCTGACCAGCAGCAGGGTTCCGGGATACTCCCCCAGTAGTTCTTCCAGCAACTCGAGTGTCTCGACATCCAGGTCGTTGGTCGGTTCGTCCATCACCAGCAGGTTGGATGGCTGGGCGAACAGGCGCGCCAGCAGCAGGCGATTGCGCTCACCGCCGGACAGTCGCGTGATCGGCGCACGCGCGCGGTCGGGCGTGAACAGGAAATCCTGCAGGTAGCCGAGTACGTGCTTGCGGCGACCGCCGACCTCGATGAATTCGCGCCCCTCGGCGACGTTCTCGATCGCATTCCAGTCCTCGCGCAGCGTCGCCCGGTACTGGTCGAAATACGCCACCTTCAGCTGCGTGCCGATCCGCACGTCGCCCGAGTCGGGCTGCAACTCGCCCAGCAGCAGCTTCAGCAGCGTGGTCTTGCCGCTACCGTTGGGCCCGATCAGCCCGATGCGGTCGCCGCGCAGGATCGTCGTGCTGAAGTCGCGGACGATGACCTGCTTGCCATGGGCAAAGCGCAGGTCCTTCGCCTCGATGACCTTCTTGCCGGATGCGCCGGCCTGGGCGGTTTCCATGCGCACGTTTCCGGTATGCGCACGCCGCGCCGCCCGCTCGCTGCGCATGGCTTCCAGCCGGCGCACGCGACCCTCGTCGCGCGTGCGTCGGGCCTTGATGCCCTGCCGGATCCAGGTTTCCTCCTGCGCCAGCCGCTTGTCGAAGCGCGCGCTCTCCTGCGCCTCGGCGTTGAGTCGCTCCTCGCGCCGGCGCTGGTAGTTGGCCCAGTCGCCCGGCCAGCTGGTGACCTGGCCGCGATCGATTTCCACGATCCGCGTCGCCAGTGCACGCAGGAAGCGGCGGTCATGGGTGACGAAGACCAGCGCGCCCTGCCAGCCCTTGAGGAAGCCCTCGAGCCAGTCGATGGCTTCGATATCCAGATGGTTGGTCGGCTCGTCCAGCAGCAGCACGTCCGGATTGGAGACCAGGGCGCGCGCGAGCAGCACGCGTCGCTTCATGCCACCGGACAGCCGCGCGAAAGCCGCCTCGCCGTCCAGCCCGAGCCGGTCCAGCACCTCGGACACGCGCTGGTCCAGCGACCAGCCATGAGCCGCCTCGATCAAGCCCTGCACCCGCGCCAGCGCATCGGTATCCACCGGATCGGCGTGGCTGAGGTGATGGAACTGCGCCAGTTGCGCGCCCAGTTCGCCCAGCCCGGCGGCAACCACGTCGAAGACCGCGCCCTGCGCATCGGCGGGGACTTCCTGTTCGAGCCGGGCGATCCGGCCGGCGCCGCCCGCGCCGCGGCCCTCGACCAGGATGCGGCCGTCATCTGGCTTGAGATCGCCGGCCAGCAGCTTGAGCAGGGTGGATTTGCCGGCGCCATTGCGCCCGATCAGCGCGATGCGCTCGCCGGA
>JBBRHT010000079.1:0-8609 GCA_038222295.1 Lysobacterales bacterium | reverse complement strand
CCGCCGGCGACCGGAGCCGGCTCCGGCCTCTAAAAAACCAGCGATGGCGGCGACACCTGGACGCCGGTGCACGGCAATGGATTCCCAGATCGAGCCGGTCGCATCGGCATTGCCGTTGCGCCGGGCGACGCGTCGCGCGTGTATGCCATCGTCGATGGCGACGCGGGCGGCCTGTACCGCTCCGACGATGCCGGCGCGCACTGGCGCAGGACCAGCGACGACGCCCGCATCTGGCAGCGCGGCTGGTACTTCGGCCGCATCGCGGTCGATCCGAAGAATCCCGATCGCGTCTATGCCATGAACACGATCGTCCTGCGCTCCGATGACGGCGGCGCGCACTTCAATGCCGTCCAGGGCGATGCCACCGGCGATGACTTCCACGAATTGTGGATCGATCCGAGCGACCCGGACCGGCAGATCCTCGGTGTCGACCAGGGCGCCATCGTCACCTTGAACGGCGGCAGGAGCTGGAGCAGCTGGCACAACCAGCCGACGGCGCAGATGTACCACGTCAGCACCGACAACCGGTTTCCGTATCGCGTCTATGGCGCGCAGCAGGATTCGGGCGCGGTCGGGCTGCCCAGCGCAGCCACCGGCAACGAACGCATCACCATGGAGCAGTTCAAGGAAGTCACCGCGGGCGGTGAAAGCGGCATGATCGCGCCCGACCCCAGGGACCCGGACATCGTTTACGGCGGTGGCGTCGATCGGCTCGACCTGCGCACCGAGCAGACGCGTTCGGTGGACCCGACGCTCGCCGAACCCGACGCGCTGTACCGACGCACGTGGACGCTGCCGCTGACGTTCTCGAAGGTGGATCCCAAGGTGCTGTATTACGGCAACCAGAGGATCTTCCGCACGGCTGATGGCGGGGAGCACTGGACGCCGATCAGCCCGGACCTCACCCGCGAACAGCCCGCGGTTCCATCCAACCTCGATGACAACACCGCCGCCAACAACCTCGGCACCGGGCCACGTCGCGGGGTGGTCTATACGATCGCACCCTCCCCGCTCGCAGTGAAACTGCTGTGGGCCGGCACCGACGACGGCCTGGTCTGGCGCAGCAAGGATGAAGGCGCGCACTGGCAGGACGTCACCCCCGCCGGGCTGGGCGCCTGGTCAAAGGTCGGCATGATCGAGGCCTCGCACTTCGACGCCGACATCGCCTACGCCGCCATCGACCGCCATCGCCTGGATGACCGCAAGCCCTACCTCTATCGCACGCGCGATGGCGGCAAAACGTGGAAGTCGATCGTCACCGGCATCCGCGACGGCGACTTCGTCAACGCGGTGCGCGAGGATCCCGGCCAGCGCGGATTGCTGTACGCGGCGACCGAGCGCGGCGTCTACGTGAGCTTCGACGGTGGCGACCATTGGCAGCCGATGCAGATGAACCTGCCACGCACCTCGGTGCGCGACATCGACATCCACGGCGACGACATGGTCATCGCCACGCATGGGCGTGGTTTCTGGGTGCTCGATGACCTGTCGCCGATTCGCCAGATGGTCGCGGAGCGGTCATCGGATGCGACGCGGCTGTTCGCACCGGCGACGGCGATCCGCGTGCGTCCCGCCGGTTTCACCGGGACCCCGCTGCCGAAGGACGAGCCGACTGCGGTGAACCCGCCATTCGGCGCGCGCATCGACTACCGGCTTGGCGACACGCCGGCAGGGCCGGTCCTACTGGCGATCCGTGACGCATCGGGACAGCTCGTGCGCAGCTACTCCAGTGCCGACAAGCCACCGGCGTATGCCGCTGGGACCGCGGGCACGGCGCCGGAATGGTTCACGTCACCGTCCGTGCTGGCCACGTCACCCGGGCTGCATCGCTTCATCTGGCCGCTGCGTTATCCGGCGTCGCCGACCGCTGCGGTCGGCAACGCCTACGCCTACGCCGACGGCGCCTGGGCACCGCCTGGCCGGTACACGGTCGAGTTGACCGTCGACGGGCAGACCTATCACCAGCCCCTGACGGTCGCTCCCGACCCGCGCGTCAAACTTCCGTCAGATGCGTACGCGCGCCAGTTCGCATTCGCGCGCAAGGTCGAAGCGGCACAGGCGCGACTGGCGGCCGCGCAGGCGCAGGCGACCAACCTGCATGCAGCGATCAAGGCGGCACGCAAACCACCGGTCAGCGCACTGGATGCCGCGCTGGCGGCGCTGGATGCGAAGGTCGTCGAGCGCACCGGGCACGCCGATGCGGTGAATCCCTACAACGCATGGGCGATGCCGCCCAGGAGCACGCAGACGTTCGCCTTCCTGGAACAGGCGTTCGGCAAGCTCGGCAATGCCGTCGACGGGGCAGATGGCGCGCCATCGCCGGACGCGATCACCGGTTACGACAAGCTGATGCCGATGCTCGACACCACGTTGGGCCTGTGGCAGCAACTGGTGTCGACGGACCTGGCGGCAATGAACGCACAGTTGCGCGGTGACGGACAGCCCGAACTCAGTCTTGCCACGGAATCCCCGGCGAAGACGCCCTGACGCCGTCAGGCCGTGTCAGATCCGCGAGTGCTCCAAGGGGCGCTCGCGGTGCATCAGGGTCCACTCGGCATGCTCGGCCAATGCCGCTTCGCCCAGCGTGCGCAGGATCTGGCGTTGCTCGTGCAGCGTTATGCATGTCTTCAGTCGATGCCGCGCTGCGCTGAAGATGCTCTGCATGAAGCGGTATTGCTTGATCAGTTCCTTGTCCGCCTTCTTGTAGGCGTAGGCCTCGTGCACGGCGACGGCGACCGAGAGCACGCCCATCATCGCCACCATCAGGTTCTGCATGCTTCCATCGAGCTGGTGCGCGAAGATCGCCAGCACCACGCTGATCGTGATGCCAAGCCACAGGCAGACGTTGCCGAGCAGCGTGGCGCGCGCGTGCTGGCGCGTGCGTCGCGACGCCGTCACCGCGAAGTAATGCAGTTGGCCGGGCGAGTCGGTAGAGCCGATCCATTCCCCGATCACGGCGGCCACTTCCTCCGGACCTGCCGCCGTCGGCTTGAGGATCCCGTCCAGGCTGGCCCCGCGCATGACGTTGCGGATCCATCCGAGCTCGACATCCTGCTTCTGCAGGAAGTTGTCGTGCGCGAACGACGGTGAACTGATGTCGACGATGCCGGCGCGGCGCCAGAACGACTGCACGCGCAATCCTTCCGCCAACGCACGGTAATCGATGTACTGGCGGTGCCATTCGCGCCGCGTCGCGATCGCGGTCACGATGATGCCAGCGACGAAGAACAGCAGGAACAGGTACAGCATCACGTCCTGGTTGGTGACATCGGAATACAGCACGAACGAGAAACCCATCAGGGCCGCCAGCACGTAGGTGACCAGCAACACCTTGGCCACGCGTCGCTGGTAGGTCGTCGCCAGCCAGTCGGCGACCTGGAAGAGCGCATGGATCGGGCAGCTGTGGCCTTCCACCGCCACGGTGGCGGGTCGCGAGCCGATCTGGTCGCCGTACTTCTCCCAATCCATGTCGAACTCGCAATGTCGGCGGAACATCTGTTCGAAGGATCGCGGCATGTCGGCGTGTTCGACGTACTCCTGGTCGCAGGTCAGCCAACAGCCATGCGCACCCACGTCGTCCGCGCTGTCGCGGCGCCCGGTGGGGATGTGGTATGCGATCGTTTCCTCCCCCAGCCCCAGCATGCCCAACACGGCGCGGCGACGTTCCACCGGCCCCGGCATGTCGCCACGCAGGTGGAAGGCGACCACCTGCGCGGTCCCGCCCAGCAAATTGGACTCGCGTCCGTCCCACAGCGCCAGCAGGATGTGGCAATGACTGGACACGAAGATCCCGGCCCGGGCGTATTGGTGGTCACGGGCAGGCCCGGGGCGGGAGATCGCCGCGGCATCGTTGCCGGGCGCGATCGGCAGCAACACGCACTCGGCGCGCTGCAGCTGGCGCTCGAACAGCTCGCGCGCGGCGGGTTGTTCGAAATCATCCCGATACATCGCCTCGACCATCGGCAGCGGCGCGATGACCCTCAGGCCCAGCTCGAAGGCAACGTCCGCCACCAACTGGTCGCTGCCTTCGGCAAGCGAAGACAGCAGGCTGACCGGCAATCCTGGATACCGGGCCTGCAGGTCCTCGAAGAACGCACGGACCTGTGCACGCAAGCGCGGAAGCTCCGCCTCCCGCAGGTTGCGGTGGCCGGTCACGCCCACGACGAGGGTGCTGGCGAGCAGTGGCATCGGCGGCTTGCGCCGGTTACTTGGCGGGCACGTTCTTGATGACTGGATCGCAGGGGACGAGGTTGTTTGGCGTCGTTCCGGTATCGGTGACGTTGACCTTGTAGGAGCCGTCCAGGGGACCGGCGCAACTGTCGTTGATCACGCGGGTCCGGGGGGCATTGCCATGCGTGCTCAGTTGCCCGTCGGGATCGTTGCTGAAGCTGACCGCGTCATCGATCAATTGAAACCGCGTGTCGGTGGTCGTCGCGAACTTGAGCGTGATCGCCGCGTTGCCTCCGCCGATGCCGCATTGCACCGAGCCATCGTTGCCGGGCCTATTGCCACCGACATACTTGTAACTGTAGGTGGCGCCATTGACGGTGACGTTGGTCCAGCCATCGCCGTTGGTGGCGCTGTTGCGCACATCGAGGGTCGTGGTCGTCGGATTGTTGGCAAGCATCGTCGTTCTCCAGTTCACGGTTGGCCGGAATGGCTCCGAATACAAGACCAGCGCACCCCACGATCCGGCGTGCGTGCTGGCGCGAATCCACGGGCAGTCGATTCATTGCGACGCCGCGACTGCCGACGACTGCCTGAACGGTGAAGGCGGAACATAGCCACTCCTGTCGAGGCGGGCGCGATATGGCGCAGCTTCAGTGCCGCGATGCTGCGCCAGCAACACGCGCACGAGCAGGTCGAGCCGGTTGAACGCAGGCGGATCGCCGAGGCCGTCGCGCAACAGGCTTTCCGCTTCCGTCCACGCGGTCATGGACGCTGTGGCATCCCCTCGCGCGTGCGCAACCTCGCCCTGCTGGTACCGGGTCCGTGCAACCAGTTGCCGGAGTTCCTCATTCGGCTTGCGGATCCAGGCGGGCTTCAAGTCGGCTTCGGCCTGCGACAGCAACGCGGACGCCGAATCAGGGTTGTTGCGTTGCAGCGCCAGTTGCGCCAACAGCAACCGGCTGTTGGTCAGCGAGCGGAGGAAACGCGCGTCATCGGGCTCGGCGGCGTGGGCCGCAGTGAACACGCGCTCAGCGATGCGCGCGTCCCTCTCGGCCTGCCCGGGATCACTGCTGGCAGCAAGCTTCGCCTGCCACAAGCGGCAGACCCCGGCGATGTGCTGCCATTCGCGATTGTTGCGGTCCTGGGCCGCGAGCGACTCGGCCAACGCAGTCGCCTCGCCCAGGCCGCGACGCGCGTCGTCCGTCCTTCCCTGCACCGCCTGCACCTGCGCCAGCAGGACCCGTGCGTCCAACCAGCTCTTCTTCCAGATGGCGTTGTCCGGTTCGGCCTGGCGATTGCGGGACACTGCGTCGAGCTGCTCCTGGAAGCGCTCCTGCGCTTCGGCCAGCCGGCCGTCGTCCTGTGCCAGGGTGCCCAGGAACGATGCGGCATTCGCGGCCTCATCGCGCAGGGACGTGTCCTGCGGATGTGTCTTCAGCCATTCGCGGTAAAGCGCCAGTTCCGCACGGAAGGCCTGCTCTGCCTGTCGGTAATGGCCACGGCTCTGGTCGAGCACGGCGAGGTTGTGGTGGCCATAGGACACCTCGCGTTGCCAGTCGAAATTACCGGGATCCATTGCCGCAAGCTTCAGGGCGCTGTCGCGATAGCGCCGAAGCCACGCCTCGGCTTCGTCGAACCGGTTCTTGCGCCAGAACACAAGGCCGATCCAGTACTCGGCCTGGGCCCGGTCGAACAAGCGTTGGCCGTTGTCCGGCTGGCGCTCGGACAGCGCGCGACTGCGATCGTACGCCTCGCGGAATGCGGCCATGGCCTGCTCGTGATGGCCTTCATCAAGCCGGACCTCGCCGACCCCGGTCAAGGAACGCGCCTGTTCCTCCAGCGAACGATCGCTGAGGTCGCGCGGGTTGAGCGTCGCGAAGTACCCGGTCGCCTTGTCATCGACCGCACGCATCAGGTCGAGGCGTCCGACGGTGGTGAGCTTCTCGCGAAGGTCGCCGAGCATGAAACCCAGGATGTCCTCAGCCTGCGCCTGGCGGCGCTGTGCATCGTTGCGGGCGACATAGGCGGTGGCGGCCAGTCCGAAGGCGATAGCCATCCCCAGCAATGCGCCGACGGTGATCGCGAGCATCCGGCGATGCCGGCGTTGCGCCTCACGGCGCGCCAGCACGTCGTAGCTGACGCCGAGCAGGCCCGCGACCAGGCGCAGGAAGGCGCGATCGCGGCCATCGCCTTGTGGGCGTGCGTCGGCGGCCAGGGGTTCGTTGGGTGCGCCGTCGGGCCCAGGTGCGATCAGCGCCGGGGGAAAACAGGCGTCGTCGCCAACACTGGCCGGGTCGCCGGCGACCACGAAACAAGCGATGCGGTCGCCACGGCCCAGCGCCTGGAACGCCTCGATCTCACGGTTGGCCCAACGCGATCGCGCAACCGCGGGCGAGCAGACCACGATGAGCGCGGAAGACTCCGACAGCGCCGACCTGATCGTCGCCCCGAGATCGCCGGAGGTCGGGAGTTCATCGCGGTCCCTGAAGATCGTGCCCAGGCGGGTTTCGATCGGCCCGTCGGGGCCCTGCGTCCCGACCAGGCGCGAGGGCACGCGATAAGCCTCCAGCCGACGGTGCAGCCACTGCGCCCAACGCGCGTCGGCATGGCTGTAACTGAGAAACGCCGCGTAACGCATGGATATCCACGTCGTATCGGTCCACGGCTCAACGTCAAAGACCTGGCTTACCGGACAGCGGACGTGTGCACTGGCCGGAACGCTGCTGCTGCGCGGCTGGACGACATGGTTCCGATGCTGCCTGGCCGGGTGCTCGTCCGACGCGAGTTACGCCATCCATCGCGCAGCCACCTCCATTGGTCTCCACGTTGGCCGCCGGACCCATGGATGAGCGTTTAACCAAGCGACTCTGTGGGTTTAAGCCCGTCCGGAACGATGCTCCCATACTCGACGGGAGCCACAAGCCGGCGCGCACGAGGGGGTTGGCGATGATGGAGCATCTTCTGCAGGACATCATCGACATGATGCCGGTCGGTGTGTGGGTGGCAGACGCGCAGGGGCAACTGGTCCGCAACAACCGCGCCGCCGAGCGCATCTGGTTGGGCGCGGACCTCGTCGGCATCGACGAACTCGACCGCTACAAAGGCTGGTGGGTCGACACCGGCAAGCCGATCGCACTGGAAGACTGGGGCCTGGTGCGAGCCATCCGGCATGGAGAAACCTCCGTGGGCCAGTTGGTGCGCATCCAGTGCTTCGATGGATCCTTCAAGATCATCCTGGCTTCCGCCGCCCCGCTATACGACGACAGCGGGAGGTTGACCGGCGCGGTCGCGATCAACGAGGACGTCACCGCGCAGCAGGAGGTCGAGCAACGCTGGCACCAGCGCGAGCAGCTGCTGCACACCATGTTCGACCTGCTCCCAGTTGGCGTCTGGGCCCTGGACGCAAGCGGCAAGATCACGCTCGTCAACCCGGCGGCCGATCGAATCTGGGGCAGGCGCGACTGGAAGGGCCTGGCTGATGTCAGTGAATTCAAGGGCTGGCGAGCTGCGACGAACGAGCCCATCGCGCCCGACGATTGGGCTGTTTTTCGCGCACTGCGCGAAGGTGTCACCTCGCGCGAGGAGCTCATCCGCATCGAAGCCATGGACGGCTCCCACAGGACCATCATCAACTGGGCGGCGCCGATACTTGGTGAATCCGGCGAGATCACCGGCGCCATCGCGGTGAACGAAGACGTGACGCCCCTGTACCACGCACAGGAGCAGTTGCGGGCGGCCGTGCGCGATCGCGAGGAAATCCTCGCGATCGTCGCGCACGACCTGCGCAATCCGCTGAGCAGCATCATGCTGGGTGCGAGTGCAGCGCAGTCCATGGCCGACAAGTTGCCTGGCGGGGAGAAACTGCGCGATCGCATGGCGGTGCTGGTCGACCTGGCGCGCAACATGTCCGGACTGATCGAGGACCTGCTCGCGATCGGGGTGTCGACGACTGGCGGGAAACCAATGCTGGAGCTCCGGCGGGTGTCGCCGTCGACCTTGGTGGAGCAGGCATTCGACAGCGCCTGCCTGCGTTTCGCAGAACATGGCATTGAGTTGCGGTGCGAGATCGAACCCGGTCTTCCCGACATCCACGTCGACGCCAAGCGCATCGAGCGCGTGCTTGCCAACCTGCTCGACAATGCGCTCAAGTACACCCAACCCCCCTGTGTCGCGACGCTCAGCGCAACATCGCACGGCCCGGTCATCTTTACGGTGGCGAACAGCGGCCCCGCGCTGTCGGCCGAGCAGCGCGAGGCCATGTTCCAGCCTTTCTGGCAGGCCGAGGGACGTCATCGCGGTGCAGGCCTGGGCCTGTCGATCTGCCGGAGCATCGTCGAAGCCCATGGCGGCAGCATCTGGGCCGAAGCAGCGGAAGGCCAGCGGGTACGCGTGTCGTTCAACGTGCCGCGCATCCCGGCCGCACTGGTGCCACTGCAACC